>CAYVLI010000087.1:0-3653 GCA_964452105.1 uncultured Nitrospinota bacterium | reverse complement strand
TTCTGGGGCCCGCAAATACGCTACTACAGCCGCGATATTCAGATAGCCATGACTCTGCCCGGCGACATCAGGATAAAGCCGGATCAGATAATGATACTCCTGGTAACCGGGGCTCTGGTGGTGTTCGTACACCTGTTTTTGACCGGAACGCGCACGGGCAAGGCCATGCGCGCAGCATCGGATAACATGGAGCTGGCCCAGGTCACCGGCATAGATATAGACAGGGTGGTCCTGTGGACGTGGCTGCTGGGTGTGTCCCTGGCCGCCGTGGGCGGGGTGCTGCTGGGCATCGACGTGCAGCTGCGTCCGGTCATGGGGTGGAACCTGCTCCTCCCCATCTTCGCCGCGACCATACTGGGAGGCATCGGGAGCCCTTACGGAGCCATGGCCGGGGGCATGATAATGGGCCTGGCGCAGGAACTCTCCACCTCTTTCATGTCCACGGAATACAAACCCGCTTTCGCATTCATCATCATGCTGGTCGTGCTGCTGTTCAGGCCAGCAGGCATCTTCGGGACGAGCAGTAAATGGACCTGACAGGCATACTCGCATACTCCGTTTTCTTCGCCATAACCGCAGGCATCTACGCCCTGCTCTGCCTGGGCCTCAACGTTCAGTGGGGGAACACCGGCCTTTTCAACATCGGCGTGGCCGGCTTCTTCGCCATCGGCGCTTACACCTCGGCCATTCTTACCAAAATCCCCGTGCCCGAACACCTGGGGGGGCTGGGCCTGCCGTTCCTTCTGGGCCTGGCGGGGGCCGGGGCGGTATCGGGGTTCATAGCATACTTGTTGAGCTTCCCCACTCTCCGTTTGAAGGAGGATTACCTGGCCATCGCCACCATAGGAATCGCCGAGTCCATCCGCCTGATTTTCAACAACGAAGACTGGCTCTCCAACGGCGCTCGCGGGATACGGGCGATCCCCCAGCCCCTGCACGACGCCATCCGGTTCGACTACAACTATTTTTACCTCATCGTGGTGGGGCTGACCGTCCTGCTGGTCTATCTGGCGCTGGAGCGCGCCCTGAAGTCTCCCTGGGGCCGCGTGCTCAGGGCAATACGGGAGGACGAGGTGGTGGCCGCGGCTTCGGGCAAGGACGTCTTCGGATTCAAGATGCAGTCCTTCGTTCTGGGTTCGGTCATAATGGGCATCGCAGGCGCTCTCTACGCGCACCAGATAAGGTTCATAAGCCCGGAGGCTTTCGAGCCCTGGCAGGCGACCTTCATCGTGTGGGTTATGCTCATCGTGGGCGGCAGTGGAAACAACCGTGGAGCCATACTGGGAGCGTTTGTGATATGGGGAGTCTGGACGGGCGCTGAGTTCATAACAGACTTGCTGCCCGCCGCTTTTCAGGCCCGCGCCGGAGCGCTCCGGGTTATAATCATCGGCGTGCTCCTGGAGGTGATACTGCTCTTGCGGCCGCAGGGAATACTTACCGGAGGGTCATCAGCCGAGGAGAGATTAAAGTAGCAGCCTGATGGGAATACACGAGTTAATTCCATATTTTCGTGAAGGCACACGGGCGTGCACCCCTTATATGTGTTCTCGTTGCACCTGGATTCCCGCTTGTGCGGGAATGACAACGTAGTCGGGCTGGCTTGACTAAGTTTTACCACAGCGCCGTCGGGTCTCCGCACCCGACAGCATTTGAACCTGCCAGGTGCGGAGATATGGCAGCACGACAATATTTGGGCCGATAGTTACTTCAGTGCACAAATTCCCAGTAAAATCCGCCTATGTTGAGGAAGTCCACGCAGACGCCCCGGGCCACGCGATTACCAGGCATTCCAGTCCCCTTATCTCCGTCTCTCACCGCGTATCCGGGGTTGAAGACCTCTTTTATCTCAGCGATGACGGCGTAGTTGTTCTCCGATATCTTGCCCGATTGCTTCAGCAACCTGTTTACCTGCTCCTGGCTGCATTCCAGCTCAAAGGTTATTTCCGGCGAGATGATGGTCTCGAAACGTGCTATGAGCCCTTTGCTCTTTTTCATGCCCAGGAGCTTTAGAATCTCGGAGGCAGGGTCTTTCTTTTCGATATTCGGCGTATATTCCACCCAACCTCTCTCTATATCCACCAGCGGGGCATAGAACAGGATGGGCCTGCCGCCTTTTCCCAATAACGCTTCCTGTATTTCCACCGTGTAGATGGGTTTTTCCTCCATCTCCCTCGATTTGAACCCGGCGTCCCAATTCGCCACGGCATCGTGCTTTTTGACCATCTCGCCGATTTTCTTCTCCAGGAGAAGCTTCTGCTCCGCGACCGCTTTTTTATTTAGGGGTTCCTCCCCCTTCGGGCCGCCGGCGTAGTATATGATGAAGGCAGCCGCCACTACAATCGCCGTAATCAGAGCCGATACCCAGAAGAGCTTATTTTTTTCCATATCAGACCCCTACTTTATCATCGGATTTTTGGATAGGAACTCTCACCTGCTGTTTCCGGGGATTTTACCGGGCAAATTCTTTCCTTACAACCCCAGAACTATACCTGTTGCAGCTATGGCGTCCAGTATATCCACCGAGCCGCTTCCATCTATATCCTGCCTGCAGATTTCCTGGCTCGTCTGAGGCTGTTGGTCAACTCCGATACCGATGCGCATCAGAGAGATAATATCAGCCACGGTTACGCCGCCGATGTTGTCGGCGTCTCCCACCAGGCACTGCAAGACAAGCGCGCTGGTCGTGACTGAGGCGTCTGCGGCGAAAGAAGCGGTGGCCGTTTCCCCTTCGGCCGCTCCCAGGCGATAGATGGCCTGGTCGGAGGAAGCGCCCAGGGATGCGAGAGTCTCCGGGGTCTCCGCAGTCCTGTAGATGCCGGTATTGGCTCCCGTTTCATCCAGGTGCACGAATATGCCCGCGGTGTCGGTTGCGCTGCTTTTGACGTGGACCAGGGTGGAATTGGCGTTTGTCGTATCGCTTCCGGCTCCTGACATCTGAATGTAGAGCGGGGAACCGGGGGGGACGTTTGACAGCGCGGAGGCGTAACCCGAATCCCTGAAGGAGATGGATGCCGGAGCAAAAGCCCAGTCCACTGGATTAGAGAGTTGCTGGGTTAGGGGCAGCGAGAAGTTCTCGCCTCCCACGTCGAATGAGTTGTTATTGAAATAGTTGTGCGGGATGCTGACGGCGTTAGTAAAAGAATAGACTCCCACCCCACTTTGCGCCGAGTGGTTTATGAAGTTGTTTCCAACTACTGTGGGATTGAGCGCCCCCACCTGATCCTGCACGGACAGTCCTATCTGGGTATTACTCTCGAAGCTGTTACCGATAATTGTCGGAATGGCGCTGCCACTGCACGAAACCCCCCATTGATTATTGTTTATGAGGTTGCTCACTATATGCGGTGTGGAATTACCTGAGCAAGCGATGCCACTATTGATGTTTCCTGTGAAGCTGTTTCCTTGCACAGTAGCGGACGTTGTGTCGAAGAATACAACGCCATCAGTATTCCCTGTGAAGAGGTTGTCTTTTATGAGAGGAGCGGAGGTTCCCTGTACCTGCATTCCCTTGGTGTTGTTGTTAAATGTGTTTCCAGTGACTGCGGGGGATGAATCTCCAAAGAGTATTATTCCCGCTTCGGAGAAATTTCTGAAGGTGGAATTTGAGATGGTGGGCGAGGCCGAGGAAAGCGTGATCCCCCGGACGCCGTATT
>CAYVLI010000086.1:0-8739 GCA_964452105.1 uncultured Nitrospinota bacterium | reverse complement strand
TGATAGAGGAAGGCGCCCGATATGGATGGCCCCGTTGCTACGGGGACAGGGTTCCCGACCCCGACCTGGGCGACCCGGCGTTTTGCAGGAATACACTCCCTCCGGCCCTAAAATTCCAGGCCCATTCCGCCCCCCTGGGGCTGGCCTTTTATTCCGGCGGCCGGTTCCCGGAGGAATTCAAAGGAGATCTCTTCGTGGCTTTCCATGGGTCCTGGAACCGCACCGCGCCCACGGGCTACAAGATAGTGCGCGTCAGGATGGTGGACGGTAAACCGTCCGGGATCGAAGATTTTATAACCGGATGGCTGGAAGGAAAGAGAGCGTGGGGCAGACCGGTGGACATCGTGGTGGATTCCCATGGCCGAATGTTCGTTTCAGACGACAGGAGCGGAATTATATACATAATCACCTATGCAAGATGAATCCATGTCTTTGATGGAACGAAAGATCATCCATATAGATATGGATGCCTTTTACGCATCCATCGAGCAGAGGGACAATCCGAAGCTCAAAAACAAGCCGGTAATAGTGGGTTGGAATTCCCCCCGCGGCGTGGTCTGTGCAGCCTCTTACAAGGCCCGTGAAAGCGGGGTGCATTCAGCAATGGCCATGGTAAAAGCCCACAAACTTTGCCCCGGCGGTGTTTTTATTAACCCTCGCATGAACCGCTATGCAGAGGTGTCCAGACGAATCCAGGCTATTTTTCATGAATTTACCGACCTGGTGGAGCCGCTGTCCCTGGACGAGGCATTCCTCGATGTAACGGTTAACAAAAAAGACATCCCTTTCGCATCCACCATCGCCCGAGAGATTAAAGAGCTGATAAAGTCGCGGCTCGGTCTGACGGCATCCGCCGGCGTAGGGCCCAACAAATTTATAGCAAAGATAGTGTCCGATATGAATAAACCTGATGGGCTGGTGGTGGTAACGCCAGACCAGGCGGAGGGTTTCCTTCGAGACCTTCCCGTGGGCAGGATAAGCGGTGTGGGTGCGGTTACCGAAGCGCGGCTAAAAAAGTCGGGCGTCCATACCATCGGGCAGCTGTCAGGCCTTTCCATGGGCGCACTCGAAGCCGAATTCGGAAAAATAGGCGCTGCACTCCATTCACTGGCAAAGGGGGAGGACCATCGACCCGTCAACCCTCATCGCCGGCACAAATCGGTCGGTCAAGAGACCACCTTCGAACAGGACCTGGTCAGCAAAAAAGAGATAAGACCATATTTAAAACAGCTTGCCAATGATGTGGAAAGGAGGCTGAAGAAGCATAACCTGAAGGGACGAACGGTTACGCTCAAGGTGAAATATCACGATTTCACCCTGATAACCAGGCGCCGCACGCTTCCTTATTATATTGATGAGGGAAGCAGCATAGCGACAGAAGCGTTTTCTTTAATCGGAAGGACTCAGATCGGCAGCAGGCCGGTGAGGCTGGTGGGTATCTCTATTTCCAACCTCAGCGACAGCCCTCTTTATGAGCAGTTGGCCCTCTTCGACATTACCGAAGAGGGCTACTGCTATCCGCCTTAGAGCGGCGATGTTCACCGTTTTCTTCAGTCAGCGGCCTACCTCATCGCTGAGGATATTTTTTAAGGGCTTCGTATGCAGGTTTTGCCTCCTCAGGCGTCATCCCCCAGGAATCTACCCACTGCGGCGTGGCGCGCTGTCCCAGCTCCATATCGGGGCCGATGGGTACGAAACGCAGCTTGCCGCCGCCGACATCGCGTACTACGGTCGGATAATGTGCTGATGCTCCATAGTGTTTGGTATTCGTGTAACTGATAGGAGAGATAATCCCGGTGTCGAAATCCTTGAGGGTCTCCCCGGCTGCTACCAGGCCTTCCCTGGTGAGGTTCCTGCCGGCCCGTTTGAGGATTTCAACGAAAATCTTTGCGGCTATCCAGCCGTACATGGTGGTATTGTCGAAAGGAGCGTTGGGATAGTACTGATGGATAACCTTGCGGTATTCGTCCATGGCTGGCCCCTGGCCGTACTCAGCGTCTGGGTTGGTCATCATGTTGACGAACCCCGGTGCGGCGTCGCCGGACAGGTCTATCATCTTCTGTAACCCGGTGGGCGGGATGCCTATGGCTTGTATCTTCCAACCCATCTTCTTCGCCTCACGCAGGAACTGGGAGCCGGATACATAGACAGTTCCCAGGACCACCGCTTCAGCCCCTGCCTGACGCAGCTTTGTCACCTGAGCGCTGACGTCCACCTGTCCGCTCTTGTACTTTTCCTCGCCGGCGATCTTGAGACCGTGCTGCTTTATTCTATCCGCCGCAGGGTTACGGACGTCGTAACCGTAATCGTCGTCCTGGTGAAAGATTCCTATCTTTTTTATTCCCCTGGTGAGCACCAGGTAGTCAACCGCGGTGTAGGCGCCCATCCAGTAATCCACACCGATGGTGAAGATATACTTCTTGAATGGGAATCCCCAGATGTGCACACCCGTGGCCGGGTACATCAGGGGAACTTTCTTCACTTCGGTGACGTACTTGTAAGTCGCCATGTTGGTCGGAGTGCCCATCTGCAAGAGGAGACAGAAGACCCTGTCCCTTTCGATGAGTTTTTTAACATTGGCTACTGCCCTGTCCGGTTTGTAGGCGTCGTCATAGACCTTATACTTGATCTGCCGCCCATTAACGCCGCCGCGCTCGTTCACCTTGTTAAAGTAAGCTTGCGGGGCAAAACGGGAAAGATTGTTGCCCCAGTTGGCTATGGGGCCCGACAGCCCCGCCGAAGAACCTATCAACACCTGCGTATCGGTAACTCCAGGCGTCTTGCCCAGAACCTTTCCGGGTACCTGCCAGGATATCATTAAACCGATTACCAGTAGCAGAACCCCTAACCTGTTGATTCTCATCCCCCTACCTCCCTCTTGATGTTGTGGTGTTCCAAAATCAACTATAGATAAAAACCGCTTATATATATCTGTAAAACAATATCAAGACAAAAATTAGAACTACTATAAATAATTGATATTAGGGAGATAATATTGTCTATAACGTTTTTATTATAGTAAATATTATCATAATATACTAAGGCACTTTATTATGTTTATAAATCGTTGTAATATAACTATGTTATTACATAACATGCCTGTTATACGACCCGCTGCTACGGGTTATCTCTCGAGGAAGAGTGACCGATAACGGGTTTAAATATCTGATATATAGACACAAATGCCTCTGGCGGGGTCGGGTGGATTAGTCTTCCAAGAGTAAGAGCGGCCAGCTGAGGGGCGTTGCATTTTCTGCTGAAACCGGCCGGTTCTTCTTCACTTGCTGTGTTTCACGTCCCCGCGGCTCTCTTTACCTCCCCCGATCTTGAGCCCCGCATAGAATTACCGGATATCCTCATTATCTTTCAGGGATGAGTTGTCAAAAATTATCAGCAAGAAAATTGATAGAAAAGGCTAAAGTCATTCCCCCCCTCTGCCGATTAGACCAACAGACCTGGAAGGGGCGCCCATGATCAACTCATTGCAGGTTATTCAAGCCAGGAGTGGCTTGGGGCGAGGGGCTGACACCCTGATTTCAGCCAGAAAAGAACCAAACTTTACGGCGTGGCAGAGGAGTTTTAATCGAATCGAAGAATGAGAAATTTCACCGAACCGAACGACTTAAACCTGGTACAGGTAAAGTGCAAACTAATGAAGGAGGAATGAAACTATGGCACTCAGGATTGCCCATAATATAGGTTCTCTGAAAGTCCAGGGCTTCCTTAGCCAGACAGGCAAGTCTTTTGAGAAATCTCTGGAAAGGCTGTCTTCAGGCTATCGCATCAACAGGGCGGCGGATGATGCCGCCGGGCTGGCCATTTCCGAGAGCTTCCGGGCGGATATCTCCAGCTTCAAGGTGGCCGTACGTAACACCAACGAATCCGTTTCCCTGATTCAGGTGGCTGAGGGAGCCATGAACGAGATAGGCAACATCCTTGTCCGTCTCAAAGAACTGTCCACTCAGGCTGCTTCTGCCAATGCGGGTAATAACCTTACCCAGATAGATGCGGAAGCAGACGAGCTCATGTCTGAAATAGACAGGATCGCCGGTTCAACCGAGTACGCCGACACCACTCTTGTAAATGGGCAGTACGGCAACACATCCACCGTATCCGATACAACGAGGATCACCTCCAGCAGCGTGAGGCTGGGTACGGTTGATACCACCAGCACAACTTACACCTTCTCGGATGCTTCGGGTGACAACCTGACCCTGGGCAACGGAACGGTGACCCAGACGGTGACCCTGAGCGGAACGGGCGCGCAGAGCGTAAACTTCAACCAGTTGGGGATCAAGTTCGATCTGACCTCTTCCTATACCACCAACACAGGCCTGGATAGCGCCACCATTAAAATTAATGAGGGAAGCGGCGGCGTCTTCCAGTTGGGTGCGGAGTACGACAGCAACAACACCTTCACATTCAACATTGGTGATATGAGGACTTCTGCTCTCAATAGCGGTTCGACCCTGACGGTGGACCTCTCGACGCAGTCGGGAGCCCAGACGGCGCTGAACGCCATCGACACCGCCATCAGCTACGTGGCGCAGAAACGAGGTGATCTGGGCGCTTACCAGAACAGGCTGGGTTACGCCTTGGCCAACCTGTCTTCAACGATCGAAAACTATGTCTCCTCGGAGTCTGTTATCCGGGATGTGGATATGGCTTCCGAGATGTCCGATTTCACCAAGAACCAGATACTAATGCAGTCTGGCACAGCTATGCTGGCGCAAGCCAATATGGCGCCTCAGATTGCTCTTCAACTCTTAAAATAGTTACATCAGGCCTTTAATTAGGCCGATGAGGCCTTTTCATGGGGAGGGGGTTTTCCCCCTCCCCTGAAGAGGGCCGACAGGAGGAAATTTCAGGTGGACGTACAGAATGCATCCAATCAATTCGTGGCTTTCAAGAATACCGTTAAAGCCCGGGATGCGTCCGCTGAAGCGAATAAAAAGCCTGTAAAAGCTGACGGAGCTAAGGCAGGCGCACCGGAAGCGGCGCGGAAAGAAGCGCAAAAGAAAAGCGATACGCCGCCTGATAAGCAGATTACCGATGAACTAAACGAATTCCTCAAACAGTCTAACAGGCGGGCCCAGTATTACGTGCACGAAGGCACCAAGCGGTTGGCCGTTAAGATAATAGATAATGAGACTCAGGAAGTCATTAGAGAAATACCCCCCGAAGCCGTTCTGGAACTCGCCGCCAAAATAGAGAAATTTTCCGGTCTGTTTTTGGATACACATGTCTGATAGTTATTTTATTCTTATTAGGACCGTCCTCGGCGCTGGTTTTTGGAGAGAGCATAAATGGCCGGTTTAAATTTCGTAAGTGGTCTGGCTTCAGGATTTGACTGGGCATCAATGATCGACCAGTTGATGAAAGTCGAAGGTCGGTCTGTTGACGTTCTCAAGAGCAGAAAAGGACAATACGAGAGCAAGCTCACCGCATGGCAGACGGTGAACACGAAGCTCCTGGCTTTCAAGGACAAGGCAGGGGCGCTTTCCAGCACAGATGACTTTAACGTTTACAAACCCTCGGTTGTTTCATCCTCTACAACCGCCGCCAGCGAACTAATCAAAGTCACCACATCCACCGAAGCCTCACAGGGCACCTATCAGATAGTTATAAATCAGAAGGCCTCAAAGCTCACGGTCCAATCCGAGAGTTTTTCCAGCAAGACTTCCGCATTGGGCTTTAGCGGGGATTTCATATTGGGCGGCAAAGTTATTAAAGTGGATTCGGTGGACAGCCTGACCGATATCCAGAACAAGATAAACGTGGCCAATTCCGGTGCCAGTCCCTCCAATGTCACCGCTTCCATAATTTCCATCTCCTCATCCGATTACCGCCTATTGCTCACGTCTGATGATAGTGGAGCCGAAGGTTTTACTCCTCTGGAAGCAGACAGCAGCGGGATTTTACAGTCCCTGGGGTTGAACGACGGTACCAAGTCGATAAATAACGCCACCAGCGATGGAGCCGAATCCGACCGCTTCTCTTCTTCCACAACTGTCGTAGGGACATTGCTTGATCTGACTTCCGCTCCCTCCAGCGCCAGCATAACCGTAGGCGATAAAAGTAATATCAGCATTAATTTAGGTACCATGTCCCTCGAAGACATAAGAGACGCCATAAATACAGCAGCGCCTACAGGTGTCACCGCAACGGTCGCGAGCGAGACCGTCAGCGGCAGCATCGTCTATTACCTCGATATAAGCGGTACGGTGCAGTTCGGCGACAATAACAACGTCCTCGAAGCCCTGGGGATACTGAAAGGGGGCAGGAGTTCGGTGGCGGAGGTCCAGGCCGGCTCCGTTGCCAACACCTCCGGCGCAAGCGCCATTACCGCCGGCACCACCTGGGCGACTATAGACAACACAGCTATCGGCGCAGGGGAAACGATCACCATCTCCGGAACCGACCATAGCGGAGGCGCCATATCTTCCACCTATACCATAAGCGATGTCAACGGCACAGTCCAGGGACTGTTGACCGCCATAGAGACCGCATACTCCAATAACGTAACGGCATCGATCACAGCAGATGGAAAAATTCAGTTAACGGACAACACGGCGGGTAACAGCCAACTGTCATTGACTCTTGTAGCAAATAACGAGCAGGGGGGAGGGCTCGACTTCGGCGCCATATCAGCGACCACCGAGGGTTACGATATGGAGCTGCAGTCAGGACAGGACGCAGAGCTGACCGTAAACGGTACTACTATAACCCGCAGTGGGAACCAGATAGACGATATGATCTCCGGTGTGACGCTGGACCTGTTAAAAGCCGATTCGGCGACGACACTCACCCTCAACATAGAGCGGGATCTCGAGGCGCTGAAATTGAAAGTTCAGGACTTCCTGGACATGTACAACGATATTGTGGATTACGTAAATACGCAGAATACCTACGATGAGCAGAATAAGAGCGGCGGCGTCCTCATGGGAGACGGAACACTATCATCCCTTCAACAAAGCATTAAGGACATGTTGTTCAACAAGGTAACCGGTCTGCCAAGCGGAACGGATTCCATATTCCTGGTCGGAATAAGTTCCGATAAATATGGCAAATTGACTTTAGACGAAACTGACTTCTACGATGCTCTCAATACAGATTTCGCAGGGGTAACCAAGATTTTCTCTGCTTACGGGAACGCTTCGGATAGTGACGTGGAATATGTTTCCCACACCAGAGATACCAAAGCCGGTACTTATGAAGTCTCCATTACCGCTGCCGCTTCGCTGGCCGCGGTTACCGGCGCTACAGACCTTTCGGGAGGAATAGGCGGCGGCGAAGACATCACCATTACCGACACGCTCACCGGCCGCCAGGCCACCGTAACCCTTACCAGCGGCGAAGCTATCAGCACCATAGTGTCTAACCTTAACCAGGAATTCGAAAGGGAATACACCCAGACATTGACGGGCTCCGTCGCCAACACCACTGACGGCTCAACGCCTATTACCGCTGAAACCACCTGGGCGAATGTATTCGGGGCCAACGCGACCGACGGTGACACCATTAAGATCGAAGGGACCAACCGTCTCGGGCAGAGTGTTTTCAGCACCTACACCATAGACAGCGCTTCAACGGACAAGGTTTCCGGGCTCCTTTCCGCCATAGAGTCGCTTTTAGGTAACAATGTGACGGCCTCCATCGACAGCAGCGGTAAAGTGGTGGTTACAGATAACAGCGTAGGCGAGAGCCAGTTATCACTGTCCCTCATTCCCCATAACGAAGGAGGGGGCTCGCTCGATTTAGGCAGCCTGAACGAGACCGTAACAGGTCGCTACGCCATGGAAATCACGGCTTCCAGCAGCAGCGGCTATCTGAGCCTGACCCATGATAACTACGGCTCGGCCAACGGTTTCACAATCTCACAGACCGCAAATTATACCGGGATTACAGATTCGAGCTATTCCGGAGTGGATGTGGCGGGAACCATCAATGGAGAGAGCGCAACGGGGAACGGGCAGTTGCTCAAGGGCGACACGGGCCAGAATAATGTTGACGGCCTCACCATAAAGGTTACCCTGACAGCTTCTGAACTGACTTCTCAGGGCTCCTCTCAGGGGACCCTGGCTCTCACCATGGGCGTGGCCGAACAAGTGGACAGGTCGCTGGATTTTATCACGGACGGCCTTTCCGACGGCTACATAGCCAACAGACTCGATTCTCTCCAGGGCAGCATAACCGACATGCAGACTCAGATTGTTGAAATGAATCGTCGCTTAGACCTTAAACGAGAGAACCTGATTAAGAGGTTTGTGGCTGTGGAGAGCACCATGTCGCAGTTGCAGAACGTGAGTAGCTGGCTGTCACAGCAGATGACTTCCATATTAAGCGGTTAAAACTTTTAAATTACCGAAATCAAGAGGAGGTTTACATGAACGGGTACACTTCTTATGACACCTATCGTGAGCTGCAGGTTACCACCGCGACCCCGGAAAAGCTTATTATCATGCTTTACGATGGGGCCATCGATTTTCTCGAGCAAGCCAGGCTGAAGCTGGCCGCCGGAGACTGGGTAACCAAGGGAGCGCTTATTGGAAAAGCTATTTCCATAATATGCGAGCTTATGGGTTCGGTCAACGCAGAAGCCGGAGACATAGCAAAAAATCTGAAAAGCCTGTATGCCTACTTTTTACACCGGCTCCTTGATGCGGATTTCAACAAAAGCGAGGAGGGAATAAACGAGGTGATTCACTTAATGAAGGATTTAAGAGACTCATGGATGCA
>CAYVLI010000085.1:3519-8764 GCA_964452105.1 uncultured Nitrospinota bacterium | reverse complement strand
ACGAGCGGAACTACATAAAGGTGGACAACATGATGCGCACCAACGTGGATGGCGTCTTCGCCTCCGGGGACGTAACCAATGCATCGGGCGACCTGAAGCAGGTGATAACTTCCGCGGCGCAGGGCGTCTTGGCGGCTACATCAGCCTACCGGGACGTCATAGAGCACGGCGACTTCTGCCAGTACCACGCCAGAGGCTTCGTACTGCCGCAGGTCTGACCGCTTCCTTCCTCAAACAGAATTTGCAGGGGGTTGAGCGCACCTTTTCAGCCCCCTTCGACCATATTCAATCTTTTCTGTGCGCCCATCGAATGCGATTTTTCCGCCATCAGCATGTCTTCAGCCTGAAAACCTCGCCGCAACCCCTCATATAACTCGGACATTAAATAAATTATTATATTTTCACGCAGTCAGGAATAATTACTTATTATTCCCGATTATTTTACTTGACATATATATCTGTACCTTGTATATATCTACCCTATTGCACACAGTGCTAACATTTACTATTGTTGAGTAATTTACTATACATTAAGGCCGCTGTCCCGGCGAGAGCGCTAACTCAGTGAGGAGAACGAAAGGATGAAACAAGGTGCCAGGAAGATTACGGTGGACCACCATATTCAGGACAAGAAGCATTCCGTGGAGGTAGAGACCGAAGTCGAGGGCCGGAAGGGCGTGATGGACTTCAACAAGCTGAAGTCGGGTGGATTCATCAAGCAACGTCAAAAGGACCTCTTCACGGTGCGGTTGCGTTGCCCTGGGGGGCGGGTTCCCGTGGAAAAGTTGAAGAAGGCGGCGGAAGTTGCTTCTCGTTATGGCGGGGACTATGTCCATTTCAGCTTCAGGCAATCACTGGAAATCCCATATGTGAGCTTCAAGGACTTCCCCGCAATAGTCGAAGAGCTGGAAACTGTAGGCCAGAAGGTGGCAAGTTGCGGGGCCAGGGTGAGGGTGCCCACTGCCTGTGGCGGCTGCGAATACAATCCTAACGGGCTGACGGACACCCAGGCCATGGCCTTGATGGTGAACGAAAAGTTTTTCGGCGCGGAGCTTAATCACAAATTTAAAATATCCTTTTCCGGTTGCCCCATAGACTGCGCCAGGACCAACGAGATGGACCTCGGTTTTCAGGGTGCAGTGGAGCCTCGATGGGAGGAAGACAAGTGCACCGGCTGCACCATCTGCGCCAGCGCATGCCGGGAAGGGGCGATAAGGTCGGATGAGGAAGGGAAGCCGATTTTCGACCCCGATAAGTGCCTCTATTGCGCGGACTGCATAAGGGCCTGTCCCACGGAGGCCTGGGTGGAATCCAGGCGCGGACACATGGTGCGCATCGGGGGTAAACACGGCCGGCATCCCTTGAACGGACAGGTGGCGGCGGCGTTTGTGCCCGACGAACTGGTTCCCGAAATCATACAGAAGACGCTCGATTGGTATAAAGAGCGGGCTGAGGGCAAGGGCCGCGTGCGCATAGGGGACATAATCCGGGAGGCGGGGATCGAGGATTACCTGAATTACATGAAGGATGTCATCAGTCCTTACAGGTCCGCCACGGCTGCCGAACCGGAGCCAATCGAATTGCACAATTACCGGCCTGCCGACAGAGGGTCTGAAAAGGAGGTGCAATGATGTCTCAGGGAGCGAAGCGCTTTCTAGACTTGCGAGGGATTCGATGTCCCCAAAACTACGTGAGGATAAAGCTTGCGCTGGAAGAAATTGATGCGGGTGAAAAACTGGAGGTCTTTTTAGACGACGGAGAACCCATGAGGAACGTCCCCCGCAGCCTCAAGGACGATGGACACCGGATATCAAGAGCTGAGCGTTGTGGAAGCTATTTTTCGCTCGAGGTAACCAGGTCTGCCTGATGCAATAACCAGGGATAAATCTGAAGACTAATGCATTTCAAGCCCGGAGTTCATAAAGGAGGATTTAAATGAGTTTGTTGGATAACAGAGACGATATCAAGACATTGGTTGAGAAGTTGAATTTCAAGGAGAAAGTAGAGAGGTCACTATCCTTGATTGAAGCGGCCTACGAGGAATATGGCGAGGGATTGGCCGTTGCCAATAGTCTGGGAAAGGATTCCGTTGCGGTGTGGGATCTGGCAAAAAAAGTAAACCCTGCGATTAAGGGTTTCATCGTTACCACGCGATTCAAACCGAAAGAGACCATCAAATTCATGGATGATGAGGTAGCAAAGTATCCCGAATTAAAGGTTTACAAAAGCGACGTTGAGATACCTGAGAAACTTTACCACACCGACCCCGATAGATGCTGCTACCTTTTGAAAGTGGAGCCGACACGTCAGGCTATCGAGGAGATGAAGGTAGGATGCTGGGTTACGGGTTTACGCTGCACAGAAGGGAGAACACGGACGGATTTCAAAGAGGTCGAGGAGCGGGACAGGGGTTTAATAAAGCTGAATCCGATCCTCATCTGGAAGGAGAGGGAAGTCTGGCAGTACCTGGCTCTTAATGGAGTCAAGGTAAATCCCTTTTATGCTTTGGGTTATAGGTCCTTGGGCTGTGCTCCGTGCACGAGGATAACCAACGAAGAGGACGAGCGCGCCGGCCGCTGGATAGGAACCAGTAAATGCGGCGGCGAATGCGGAATCCATACCCAGCCTTTACGGGTAAGAGCCGGGGTCCTTGCAGGTAACGACCGGTGAAGACGCCCGCACAGGCAGATGGGCGGGAAAAAGAAAAACGGAATGCGGCCTGCACCTGTGACCGCTGAGTTTGCAGATGAGAAGGATATGAAAAAGACGGATACCACCTTGCGGAAGAGAACAAATCATATGGTTAACTTCAACTTTCTCCTGAACAAGAGAAGCTGGGCCAAAACTCTTACATGGCGAATTCTCGCCACCGGCGTTACCATCCTGCTGCTGTCACTTTTCGGGTTGAAGCTCCAGGCCGCTACATCTGTGGGTTTAACTCTCAACCTGAGCAAAACGCTTCTGTTCTATCTCCATGAAAGATTGTGGGAAGCGAGAAAGGCGAAGGCACAATAAAGGCTGGCGAATTGATAGGGGGAACCTTATGAAAAAGGCTCCCCCCTTTTCTACACTGTTGCGAGAATGCATCTTTACTTAACATAATGAAGCCCATCTTAACATTAACAGGATAAACGCAGAATTTATTTTAAGAGGATGCCTTTGAAGCCGCTGGAGGTCAGAGAGGCCAGATTGGTGAAAATGCGCGGCAGGACCATCCCGCCGGGGGAAGCCAGATATCTTGGCTCCCAGATGGGGTCGAACTTCTGTTTGTATAACCTGAGCCCCTGAAAATTGTAAAAGTGTTCCCCGTAGCGGAAAATGAGTGCTGCTATCCTGTTCCACAGGGGAGCCAGCGACCGGGCTTCGAGACCCGACAGGGGAGCCATTCCCAGGTTGAACCAGCGGTATCCCTTATGGTTCCCCCAGAGCATCAATTGTATGAAAAGATATTCCATCACGCCCGGCGTAGCCTCGGGGAGATAGCGCATAAGATCTATAGAGAGCTCTTCTTTATCTGCGCCTGGCAAGACGTTTGCGAATCCTACTGTTTTCCCTTCTTTCCGCACCAGGGCGACGGGGAACCGCTTCAGGTAATCCTCCTTGAAGAAGCCCAGGGAGAACCCCTTTTCCCTGGTATTTTTCTCTCTCAACCAGATGTCTGAAATATTCTTCAACTCCGGGAGGAGGGGAGGAACATTTTCCGCAGGTACGACTTCGAAAGAGCAACCCTCCTTCGCCAGCTTGCGGTTGGTATAGCGAAGCCCCTTGCGAGCACCGCCTTCCAGGGAAAAATTTTCCAACGGAACCATCGCTTCTTCCCCGAACTTTAGGAGGGTAAGCCCAAGGTCTATGTAAAGAGGAAGATTTTCAGGCTCCACCTTGTAGAACACCGTCCATCCGTCGTAATGATCACACATTTCCCTGAACTGCCAGATCAACTCAGGCCATTCTTCCTGAGGACCGACGGGGTCTCCCAGGGCCACCCAGCTTCGTCCCGCCACTCCGTACATGATGAAGGCGTTGCCTTTCCCGTTGAAAAGAAACGCCTTATCTCCGAGAAGCGCAAAACAGGCATAGGTTTTCTTAAATCTCCTGGCTATGTCATAGGCTCTTTCAATGTCCTTCGAATCGGGCAGATGAGGCTTGGGCTGTGCCGGATGCAATAGTTTGATCATTGCAAACATCAGAGCGAGCACCACAGTTCCCACCGCAGCGCGAAGAAAACGAGGAGCATGACCGGTAAGGCTAAACCTCCACCATAGGTCACTGGAATATTCGACGTGTTTATATGAGAAAAGCCCTAACCATATCGATCCAAGAATTACTATAGCGACGGCGGCGACCCAACCTGGAGTGAACTGTTCGTTCATCAAAGATGTTTTTCGATAGAAATATTGATGGCATGGGAGCAGGGCGCCCAGCATCACGGATAGCGTAATCGCTTCCTCGTAATCCAGGCCTTTCAACAGGGAAAAGGCTACGCCTGCCCCCAGAAGGGCCGTTGTCATAACGTATGCGGTGTCGAACCTGCGCTGCAAACCTCTGGCCAGTATCAACAACCCCACACCGGTGAGGCTGCCGAGAAAATGGGAAGCTTCCATGACAGGCAGTGGAAGAAAATCGCCCAACCAGTCCAGGCGCCCCCTGAACGATGGGGTAGCGCCTGAAAAAAGGAGGATCGCCCCTCCGACGAAGATGGTAATGGCCAAAACGGTAGGCACGATAGAGGAGGCCCAGCGGCCATAGATTTCGGCCGCTCTCTTGAGTTCTTCCTTTTTTTCGAGCACTTCACGGGCGCCAAGAAGCACAGCCGCCGCCAGAAGCGGCAACAGATAATAAATTACCCTGTAAGCCACCAGCGCTCCGAGAATCTCGGCGGGTTTCAGGGAGGGGGGAAGGAGTAAAATGAGTACAGTCTCGAAAACGCCCAGCCCTCCCGGCACATGACTTAGCAATCCCGCAAACTGGGCAAGCAAATATATGCTTATGAACATCGGGTAGGAAAGATTCGATAAGCCCGGAAACAGTACATACAGAACAGTTCCGGCCGCCATCCAATCGATTGAGCCGATGGATATTTGCGTCAAGAATAACCGGGGCTTGGGTAAGACAAACTCTACTCCCCGGATGCTGAAAGGCCTCTTGCGTAACCGTGTAAACAGGAAAAACAATGCTACCAGCCCGACCAGTGCCGCTCCAACAGGCCTTGCTGAGGCAAAAGGCAGGTGGAGCGACAAGGGGATGG
>CAYVLI010000085.1:0-3419 GCA_964452105.1 uncultured Nitrospinota bacterium | reverse complement strand
GCCGCTCCAACAGGCCTTGCTGAGGCAAAAGGCAGGTGGAGCGACAAGGGGATGGCCAGCGGCTCTATCAGGAATACCACCCCCGCCAGTGTTAAAAATCCGAACCAGAGTGTCATTCCGCAGAAAGCGACTACTTTGGTAACTTCCAGCCCCGTAAACCCCCAGGCTGTGTATAAACGATAACGTATGGAGCCGCTGGTCAAAAAGGAGAGTCCCATGCTGTTGCTGAAGGCGTAGCCGATAAACGATGTAAAGGATATCCTCGCATAAGAAAGCGGATGTCGGATATAGCGCAGCGCCAGGGCGTCGTACCCGGTGAGAACAAGATAACTCAAACCGGTGAGGACGAGGGCCAATGCTATGCTGCCCGCAGGAAGCTCTTTCAAATCCCGTATAATGCCGGAAAAATGATATTCTCTGAGTTCATTATGCAGGACCAATATGGCCAGGATAAAAAGAGCCAGGCTGAAGAGGGGAATAAACTTGCGAAGAAGCTCCTTCCTCATTGTAGGGCTCCATTAAGTCCGATTAAAGCGTGGTAAGACATATTTCTGTAGAGGCCTTGAAGTGTAGCGTTTATTCTCGATAAGAGGGGAATCGAAAATATGCCCTCAATCGTTAGCAGTAACTCGATCCTCACTCCTACGGGAGAAACTACCTATCAGCGCATATCATTGATGATTAAACCGATTATCTTTCAGCTTCCAAATTCAATCATAGGAACTCAAGTCTAAAACTGATTATACCAAATAAAACCACCATTAATAATCTTTACTGTTCGGATAGGCAGGATACTTGCTACACGTGAGTGATTCGCTTACAACAATCCTTCGAAAAGGTCTGTCTCGGAAGGGTTATCGGAGACACAGCCGTTGGCGCAGACGAAGTGCTCGAAGCCGAAAGCTTCTTCTCTGTATTCCTCCGGCATCCGCTTGAAGAAACTGTCCGGGCTAATCTGGCTCTGGTGCGAGAAGAGGGCTTTCATCTTGACAGCCAGGTATTTCCTCACGTCTATATGGGTCGTTATCTTTTCATCGGGGGTGCCCAGGTATTCGGGGTCGAAGCCGGGCTCCTCGCCGATGCTCCTCAAGTATTCCTGCATTCTCTCCAGCCTGGACTTCGGAATGGCGGTATAGTAGAGTTTTGCCGGACGCCAGGGCTCGAGACCGTCTTCCCGGTAGAGAGAAGGCTCTCCGGAGGCGTGGAAGGCCCTGACCACTATCCTGTGGGCCATGACGTGGTCAGGGTGGCCGTAGAGCCCTTTCTGGTTATAGGTTATGATGACCTGCGGGCGGGCGCTACGAATTATCTTTACCAGCTTTCCGGCCGCCGCCGCCATGTCCGCCTGAACGAAGGCCCGTGGGTCCAGGTTCTCCCTGGTCCCCACCATGCCCGAATCGCGATAGCCCAAAAATTGGACCGTGTCCACCTTGAGCAGTTTTAAGGAGCTGGACAGCTCGCGGGCCCTTATCTCCTCTATCTTCAACCCGGGGGATGGGGGAATGAAGTCGGGATTCAATATCTGCCCCGCCTCCCCGCGAGTGGCATAGACGACCACCGTCCTGATTCCTTTGGAGGAATACCTGGCCAGGATTCCTCCGGTGCCTATGGCCTCATCGTCCGGGTGGGCGTGGACGGCCATCAGCGTCAACTCTCCCTCTGCCATACGCATGATTATCTCCTGCCTCACGGGCGTCGATAGCCCGCCGTTTTATGCATTTTTATTTGCCAGAATCTGCTTCTTGTTTTAACATTTTACAACATAGGCGTCCTGTTGACCACTCATAGACATATCCTTCATGCGCTGGGTGCGGTCCGGTAAGTATTCGGATATCAATGACCGGCATCCTTACTCACATATTACCCATGCAGCATGGCTCGACCGTCATCCCGCTCAAGATATATGGACATGGGAGATTAAATTGTTTATTATAGTAAACGCTGGCAAATCCCGCATCATGCGGCTCAACCAAATATCAAGGGAAAGGGGGAGTCAACCCAGATGGCTAAAGGTGAGATAACCATAAACGAGGAATACTGCAAGGGCTGTGGTCTCTGTGTGGAGTTCTGCCCGCAGGGATGCATAATAATGTCAACGGATAAGTTCAACAGCCGCGGCCTGCTCATGCCCGTCTTCGCCGACCCGGAGAAGTGCACCGGATGCACAACCTGCGGGTTCATGTGCCCCGATGCCGCCATAGTGGTTTACAGGTACAAGAAGACCGAGGCTGCCGCTTCGAAGGGATAGGCTCTCGGGGCCGGATTCCATTGGAAATGATAACCTTCCAGACTTGAGGAGGAATGAGGGTATATGGCTGAAACAATTCTTTCCACCGGCAACGAGGCGGTGGGTCACGGCGCACTCTACTCGGACTGTAAATATTTCTTCGGCTACCCCATCACCCCCCAGAACGCCATACCCGAATTCATGTCCAGGGAGATGTTCAGGGCGGGGGGCGCTTACGTCCAGGCCGAGTGCGAGACGGCGGCCATAAACATGGTCTTCGGCGCATCAGCCGCCGGGGCGCGCTGCATGACCTCCACCTCCAGCCCGGGCATAGCCCTGATGGGAGAAGGTCTGGGCGGATTAGCCGCCGCCGAGCTGCCCTCCGTGGTGGTGGACGTGGTCAGGATGGGGCCGGGCTGGGGTACTGTCCAGCAGGGCCAGACCGATTACCGCCTTCTCACCAAAGGGGGAGGCAACGGGGGCTACAGGTGCATATCTCTGGCCCCGGCCTCGGTGCAGGAGGTCTTCGACCAGGTTCAACTGGCTTTTTACCTGGCGGATAAGTACCGGATAACGGTTTACGTGGTCTCCGATTACATCATCGGCGAGATGGCCGAGCGCCTCGAATTAGAAAAGCTCGATTTCGGCGCCTTGCCTGCCAAAGATTGGGCGGTCAGGGGCAAGGGGAACAACGGAGGCCAGCATAAAACCATCTTCCCCGCCCTGGGAATGACCGAAGGAGGCATACCCGGATACCACCTGCACCAGGACAAAAAGTACAAGATCATAGAGAAGGAAGAGGTAAGATACGAGACCTATCAGATAGACGACGCCGACCTGATCCTGGTGGCCTACGGTTCTTCCGCAAGGATATCCCACGAGGTCATGGAGCGTCTCAGGGCCGATGGAATCAGGGCGGGTCTGTTCCGTCCCATATCCCTGTGGCCGTTCCCCATTCAGCCCATGAGGGAGCTTGCGGACAGGGAGGCGAGGTTCATCGCCGTGGAGGACAGCCAGGGCCAGATGGTCGAAGACGTGGAGTTCGCCGTCCAGGGCAAGGCTCCCGTGGACCTCATAGGAGTGTGGGCCAGAGACCTGCCCACCCCCAGCGGCGTGCTGTCCCCGGACAACATTTACCAGGAGGTCAAGAAAATAATATGAACATGGAAACAGCCGAAAAGAGCCTGGCATA
>CAYVLI010000084.1:0-8770 GCA_964452105.1 uncultured Nitrospinota bacterium | reverse complement strand
GCCCCTTATTTGCCGGTTGTCCATTAGGCCTGTTTATAGTATTATCTATCCATTGTGGGAAGACTTCTAAACCTGTATATATTCACGCAGATGCTGGCGCCTTTCTTTCTATGCCTCGTCGTGCTTACCTCCACGGCCCTTCTGACAAAGACCATCAAGCTCATAGGGCTGATAGTCGGCCATGGGCTGGGTATGGGTTTTGCTTTCTGGTTTATCGTCTCCCTCCTGCCCTCTTTCCTTATCTACACCATACCCATATCCTTTCTTGTGGCCGTGCTTATCGCCTTTACGCGCCTGAGCTCTGACAGCGAGTTTATTGCCATGAAGGCCCTGGGGCTGAACCTCTTCACCATCACAAGGCCCGTCCTTGTCTTTGCCTTCTTTGTCTTCTCCATGACCCTTGCCTTTACCCTCTACATCTACCCCTGGGGCAACATCACCCTGAAGCACCTCATTATCGAGGGGGCTTCACAGGGCCTGGCCTCGGGGATAAAAGAGAAGACTTTTTATGACAGCCTGAGCGACCTTGTAATATACGTTGACCATGTATCACCGGAGACAGGAGAACTTGAGGGGGTCTTTATCGCCAGAAAAAACCCCTCGGGCAAATCAGATATATTCGTGGCCGAGAAGGCCGTCATCGGCGGCGGCGGAAAAAAGACATCGCTGTATATAAAACTTGTTGACGGCACCTCGCAGAGAGAGGACAAGGGCAAGGACTCGTACCATGTGGTAAATTTTTCAAAGTATGTCCTGGAGCTTAACCCCTCGGGGCCGGGCAACGGCGTAATAGCAAAGTCCAACAGAGACTTATATCCAAAAGAGATGGTTCAGAGGATAAAGGACATAAAGGCCAGGGGCGGCTTCACTCCGCCGTATATCATGGACCTTCACAAGCGTTTTACCCTGCCGGCCTCAGTCTTTGTCTTCGGCCTTATCGGGGCCACGCTTGGCATTCAGGGCATACGCAGCTCAAGGCTCACGGGCTTTTCCATGGCCCTTGGAGTAATCCTCTTCTACTACGTCCTCTCAACTGCCCTTGAGGGTTTTGGCGAGAACGGCATCATAAACCCCGTTGCCGCTGTCTGGGGCTCTAATATCATCACCGGCATTGGCGCCTTATATATGTTTTATATGAAGTCAAAGGACAGGGAGCTCGCCCCACTCAGATTCCTGAGGCTTAGAAGGGCCCGCAAGGCCTCGGCACGGATTTCATGAAGAAGATGAAGAAACTTGAGAAATATTTTTTCGTCGAGTTCCTGAAGCTCCTCTGCCTTACCACCACGGGCTTCATAGTGGTCTTTATACTCGTTGACCTCTTTGAGAACATGGACAACCTTATCAAGTTCCATGTCCCCATAATGTCTACAATTCTCTTTTTCATCTACCGCATACCCTTTATTATCGGGCAGGTCGCCCCCATAGCGGCTCTGCTCTCAGTCCTCCTCTCAACGGGCATGCTCTCCATGAGCGGAGAGATAACGGCAGTAAGGGCCTCGGGCGTGCGGCTTCTCCGTGTCTTTGTCCCTATCTTCATGACAGGTTTTCTCATCAGCATCTTTGTTATCTTTATCAACGAGTACCTCACCCCCCTTGGCCTTAAAAAGACGGAGACCTTCAAGGTCCGGTGGTTCAACAAGGCCAGCAGAGGCTCTCTGGGCGGCAAGGGACTCTGGATGAGGACAAAAGACTCCATCATCAACATAAGAGGCATGGAGCCCGGCGGAGATAAGATAGAGGGCATCACCATATACAAGATTGATAAACCCTTCAGGCTCTCAAGACGCACAGACGTGACAACGGCGCGATGGAGCAATGGCAGATGGATGGCGAAGAGCGCCATTGTCCGTGACTTTAACAGTGACGGCACACTTCAGGAAACAAAAGAAGGGCATGTAAAGCTCGCCAATATCGCTCCGCCGCAAGACCTGAGCGGAGCCGAACAGGGACATATGAGCCTAACCATGGGCGAGTTGAAGAGGCTCATTAAAATACTCAGATCCGAGGGTTACAGCACCTATCAGTACAGGACAGACCTCTACGCGCGGGTGGCCTTTCCCTTTGTAAGTTTCATCATGGTTCTTCTGGGCGTGCCATTTCCACTGCGCGGCGCCCGCTCCGGAGGCATAGCCTCGGGCGTAGGTCTCAGCATAGTCATCGCCTTCAGCTACTGGATAATCTTCGCCCTCTCCACAAGCCTCGGCTCCGGCGGTGTTGTGCCCCCGCTGTTGGCGGCTGTATTCCCGGACATACTCTTCCTCTCCCTGGCCGCCTACTTTCTTGCCCACGTTAAAGAATAATAAAAATAAAAAAAGTTGACAGCCGTCGAGGCCTTTTGTTAGTATATTTAGATTACCTGATGCGGGGTGGAGCAGTCTGGTAGCTCGTCGGGCTCATAACCCGAAGGTCAGAGGTTCAAATCCTCTCCCCGCTACCAATAAAATCAAAGGGTTACGGTCTTTTCCGTAACCCCTTTTTTATAGGCTTGGTGACTGGTTAATGACTGGTAAAATTTTATACGTTATCCAGGCTATCAGTGATGACAATTTCCCACGGGCCGTCTCCGCCGTTGGGCAGGGTAAACTTACCACCTGAACCGGGGGTAATCTCAAATTCGGCATTGTAGGCACCCGGTGTGTCCGTGTCTGTGCCTGCCCAGTTGTAATCCACTTGTCCCGTGTTTATGACCTGATCAGGGTCTATAGCGGCTGCGGCGCGGTCAACTTTTGGTGTAGATAGTGCCGGGTTTTTTAGTGTAAATCCAACGTAGTCGCCCTTTATTTTTGCTATTAAATCAGCCCCTTCCGACATAAGGCTAATTTCACCGAAAATCACCCGCAGCTGCACCCGAACACGGGATCATCTGCTGGTGACGAGCACCGATACTGCATCTGAGTTTATTGGCGACTTACAGATATGATTGTCTCATAGTATTCAATTAATATTACAGTATCAATATTTAAACCTGCTCCTTTTCGTGCCAATTCGACTTAACCTCAAATAGTTATGCCCGCATGTATGTCCCCGCCGATTACCAAACTTGCAAAACAGTAAGGTCTATCCTACGAGGAACCCAGAAAAAGACGTGAGCCTATCAGAATTATTTGCAGAAAAGAGTGTCGTATCTAGTGTAATAGAGCCTTAACAGGTTTAGTCTTTGCACCTTCCCTCTTCTCAGTATTGTAAAAAAAACCGGAGAGGTGCATGCAAAACAACACATTCAACTGGGAGATGGCCCTTAAATGTTAAGAAACCGCATACTTAACAAGTATCAGTATATCATCAAGGCCCCCTTTATCTAATCCATTGTTGCCTGCATTTATCTCCCATGTCTTTACAGGAGAACCGCCAAGGGGCGCCGCACCGCCTTTCATCTTGTCTTTTGCGCCACTACTGCCCGGCATGGCTATATCATCACCTGTATCCCACGCGACATCCTTTGTGTTGATTTTCATTGGCGCGGGCGTGCCAACAGACATCCCCTGTTTTGGCTTCAGGTAAACCTTGGTCTGGACAAGGGTTAATGTTTTGCTGGTAAGCAGATAGGGGAAATGACTCTTCTCAACTGAGAATTGGGTTATTTGCTCTGCTCCAAGAGCTGGATCCAGCAGTTGATGCAGAGCATCAGGGAACTCGTGTTTAAGACTGAGCAGGCGGAACAAACCGTTTGGAGCGGCATAAGCGGTTGTAATGGCTGCATCAAGATTGTTCTCGGCGGTCGCTCTATCACCGTCTTTGGCTTTATAGCTGACATGGAGGATAACATCAGAGATCGTATCGTAGTTAAATGACCTGATTTTAGAGGGCAACTCCAGACGCCATTCGCTTATGGCACCGCTGCCTTCAAAGGGAAGGTACCTTTCATCTCTAAAATTAAACTCGAACATGCCAGCATCACTATTAGCGCTGCTAGTTGTAATGGATGTGTTCTTACCTATCAATACCTCTGTTAACGCATCCCCGTCGTTAATCTCAACTTCTCCCTTCAGCAACGTAAGTTTGGCGCTTACGTTGGTATAGGGACCAACCACACAGGGTATGGTTATCCTCGCGGACTTTATGAGCCGCTTGTATTGCCCGGGATAGAACATCTCGAAAGCCAACTCGGGAATCTTGATGGTGCAAGAGCCTGTCTGCCTGAGTTTAACCAATTCTGAAACGTCAAGCATCGCCAGAGAGAACGATTGGGTGATCTCAGGCGTACGGACGTTGTTCTCAATGTAAGCCTGTTCCATCTTCTGCAATTGTAGCATCAGTCTTTCTCCTGCCAGCAGGCCCGTCCGATCAAACTGCCAGTTATCGTTCGCGATAAAAAATGCGTCTCCGTCCAGTTCAAACTGAT
Organism: uncultured Nitrospinota bacterium; assembly: GCA_964452105.1. GTDB lineage: Bacteria > JAUXIQ01 > JAUXIQ01 > JAUXIQ01 > JAUXIQ01 > CAYVLI01. The sequence continues at coordinate 4,428 of CAYVLI010000084.1, read as the reverse complement.
AAGCCAGTTCCGCCATCTTGGCCATATCATAAGCAACATGATAGGCCTCCCTGAAGAGTCGGTTTAATGTTGTAGATAAGTAGTTATACAGACCAAGATTCGTAAATTTATTTTTGTAGAAGTCATTCAGTTCGTTAGCCTGCTCCATAGTTTTTTCATGGGTTTCGAGGTCCTTTTCAGCTATCAGGCTACGAATTTCAGCGGCCATCTTCTGTTTTTCCACTTGCTTGTATTCCTGTCCGGCGAGTTTTAACTGCTGTTTCCATTCCTGCTCACGGCGTTGAAAAGTCGCCTCAAGTCCCGCAGAGGCGGACACGGCTTCCGCAATCTTAACGGCACTTGCCACAACTTCAGCAAATGCATCAGCACTATCTGCAATTTGTTTGCCACCATATTTCATAGCAAATGGACTCCCAACTTCAGGAACCAGATACCCAATACCCGCCATTAATCTAAGCAAGCCATCCCCAACCTGCAGTGCTGAAGAGATATGTTTGGAAACCTGCTGAGTCACCTCCCATCCTGTCAATCCACTATCCACCAGCCCCTGGTAATAGTCTATGCGGTTTTGAAGATTTTTTAGAGTTTCTTCAATAGCGGCATACTGGTGCTGGGCTTCCTGGAGTTGCTTCTTTTTTATGTTTTTTGTCATTTTAAGAATATTTCTTTCATGCACTGACCTCAAGAGGGTCAATTCCTCCACATCCTTTTTCTCCAGGGCACTCAGAAGAGCCGAGCCAAATCCTTGAACTGTTTGTGTAAATTGCCTTGTCTTCTCAATCAGATAACTGAAGCGGTAGGACGGTATCTTACCCGTTTCCGCTAGCATTGCTGTAATGTCCTCAAGGCTCAAACCTGCGGCTCTGGCCCTAACAAGCATCATGGGATCAATAGGCGGCTGGAAGAGAGCAAGGCTCCGGCGTACTCCACTGATATTCATGCAATGACGTATCTTGAAGAGCCTGTCATCGACCCTTGTCCAGTACTTGAGGAGCTCATCATTGGGCGGGACACAGAAAACAAGCGTACTCTGTTTTGCAAAACTCAGGACAGGGAATTTTTTGGCCGGACCCGCTAACCTGATTCTTTTTTTGTCGAAGATATTCTTTTTTATTTTCTTGCCGATATAGCCGTAAGTCTTAAACCCGTCCTCCCGCCTGTTCTTAATATGCACAGTCAGTGAAGTGTTGGAGGCTGCGTTAAGAGAAAGTCCCTTTAAAGCGTCGGAAAGCTTACGTCCGCTCGACTTGAGCGCGTGTGGTTTTATCATAACCCAGTTTTCAAGGTAGATAAGGAACTCCGAATAGTTGCCGATAGAGGGTCCTATCTTCTCATAGGTGAGGTCTTCATCCACTGCGGTCTCGCACTTGCCGAGCCTGACGGGCCGCTCTCCAAGAATATCCGAAGCGAGGATATAGAGCATGGTGGCTTCATTTATAGACTCTCTCGTATCCTGAGCGAAGAGATGATCACCCCAGTCAAGGAGGTTGTCAATGTACTTCATTACAATGGTCTTCTGGTAGGCGTTTAGCCGTAGGCGGGCTATGGCATGCGGGTTGTAAGGGTCTGACTTGTATTTCTCTATGGCATCATCCTGAACAAGTAAATACTTCATCTTATCGATTGTCAGTCCTCTAAATTCAAGATACCTCCAGTTCCTGTCGGTCGGCGTTTCATCACGCGGCGATTCGCCCGCGGTGGGGTCGAATATCCTCTCATACCACCACTTGGCCTCTTTGAACTTCTGATTGGCGTTAAGGTGGCTTGCTATCAGGAAAGGAGTATGAAAGAACAGTTCGCGGTAATGTACGCCATATGCGCCGGTAAAATCAAGCCCCCTGCCCAGGTAATCCTTCCTGTACTGTGTGTCGAGACTGAGGAAAGCCTCCAGTCCCTTTGCGAAGATACGTTCGCTCAGTTCATCAACCAAAACGGCGGAAAGGGAGACCCTCTCATACAACCCGGAGCTGGACAGTACCATCCTCTTTTCATTGCTGCCTTCCTGCTCAGTAACCTTGTTAAGATCAGCAAAGGTGCCGGCTCCATTCTGGATATAAGAACTTTCCGGGCTTCCCTCTGAAAAGGCAAGGTCATACTCATTTTGCAGGAAGGAATAGACCGCGGAGGTAATCAAAGGTCTATGAAAACCGATCCTTGTTTCGTACGCCGACTTGGAAATCTTGTTCGCGGCAAGAGATAACTGGTGGTGGGTTGCGTAGATTCTATCCATCGCCGAGGACCTGGTGACCGGCAGAGGCATGAGCAGAGGTATGGGCAACGAAATAGCTCCAATAATGGGTATTGATACCGATATCGATGCAGATCCTGTGAAATAACAGCTTGTAGGACTTGCCAGTGTCACCGTACCGTTAACCGAGATGGTACCAGGTAAGTATAGCGTTTCGCCAAGAGCGGAAAGCTTGAGATTTGAAATCGTGACATTGAGCAAACCGCTTGCCGGAAATTCATCGCTCTTCAGCGTAAAGGATCTTGCGCCGCTGGTGTTGATAGTGGCTGATACATGTACACTGGCTAATAATACTTTTATTGTCCATGTCAGATCGGAATTTACGGGAGCGACGGTGTATGTCCTTCTGTCCTCTCCTTTGTTCTGGGACCAGATATAATATGCTTTAAGCGGATAAGTTTCACTGTTGCTTTTGATGGGATATGGTTTACGGAAGACCTGTTCCTTGAATCTATTGAAGGTAATTTCAGCGTTATCGTCGGTTCTGGGAAAAGAGGCCCCCCAGGCCCTTCTATATACCTTAGCGTCGTTGAAAAACCAGTGGCCGGTATAGAGTTTCTGAGGCGGGCTCCATTTGCCGTTCTCGTTAAGAAAAGAGTACTTGGTATAAACCTTGTATCGGTGGCCGCCGGAAGACGCGTCGCCGTCGGAGATGTTTGTGACTTCCTTATGCTCGGCATCGGCCCAGAAAAGAAACAATCTGCCGCGACTAATGATCGCCGAGACTTCTTTCGACTCAATGGCCAGCTCTATCTTCTCCCAGTTTCCCCATTCTTTGCGGGCGGGGTTATAGGTAAGGTAGTAATACTGCGAGGGGTCGGTATTCGTCCTGCCAAATATATAATAAATGCTCTCGTCCGGAAGTTCTTTGTCCTCGTGGTAATAACTTCCGGCTATGCGGAGCTTGGCCAGAACCGTAAGCTGGGATAGGTACTCGACGTATGCCGCTTCAGCTGATTCTTTAGTGATCTTTTCCTGCAGGAGCTCATCTTCAAGTTCTTTGAAGGCCGGGGTCTTGTTGTCTCTCAGGTCCGGTTCTATGTAGTTCTCAGGATAGAGGAAGACCTTTCTGTTGGCTTCCCAGACGCGGTAGTTCTTGCGCCATTCCCACTCATCGCGAAACGGTTCCCAATGTACACTGCCAATAAGGTCCGCAACGTTGAAGGACGGGGTGGATTGGGAGGCCTCGAGATTTGTCAAAACCCTGTCCACATACAATTGCAGGCCCGACAGGGCGCAGACGACGCGGGAAGTACGAAAGCACCCGCTCATTTCAACATCAAGCAGAAAAAAGGCATAAACGTCGTGAAGGTCCTTGAACTTAAGGGTTTTCTCCCGGGCGATAATATAATCACAGAGGGCATCTCGCTTCGTGACGTTTATTCTGTCCACATAAGGTTCAAGTTTTTCAGAGCGTTCTTTCACATCGTCGTATTTGGAGCTGAAAGCGCCGAGGGCAATATCTCTAGCGGCAAGGAGCCTGTCGAAATGGGCGCTGTCATCCGAGCCCTCAACAAGCTTCTGCAGTGAAAAACCATTGAGGCCGAGTGTCCTGCATATACCGAGTACCTTGAAAATATACTCCACCGCCTGTACCGGAACCGTAGACAGGGCCAGGGAGCCGGCAATGGAGTCTATTAGATTTTTTTCCTCCCGCCATATGCCGGCAAGGCTTGAAAGCGTAGTGGCGGAGAAGACGCCAGCTGAGAGGTAATCGCTCAGAACGGCCTTGAACACCGCTTCGTCCTCCTCGCTTTCAGGCATCAGGCCTGCGTAGGAAACAAGGGCCTTGATATCATCGAGGCTCAGGGCCGTCAGGTCGGATATTCCAAGAACACTCCCTTCCCCGGTCAGGTACTCAAGGTTTGCCTTATCGAGTTCAAGGGTATCGAAGAGAGATAATACCCTCTCCAGCCTTTTAACGAGATTGATGAGCGGATCCAGTTCAGCTGGGTTGTCTGGAACGCCGCCTGTAATGGTTGTGTCCACGGCGTTAATGATTGCAGCGCCGGTGAAGTCAACCCCTGTCCAGAGCAGACACGGTCTCATCGGCCTTGCCGGCATTGCAATCACCGGCCGGAACGTTCCCGGAGATTCTCTCTATACGCTTTTCGTTCTCTCCGGTCTGATAGAGGTCCTCTCCATTTTCATCTTCGGCTACAACATGATCATGACCCTTT
>CAYVLI010000083.1:6764-8850 GCA_964452105.1 uncultured Nitrospinota bacterium | reverse complement strand
GACGACCAGGGCCACAACGTGCCGGGAACCGTAAGCCTCAGCGCGGACCGACGGCATGCCACCCTCAAGCCGGTGCAGGCTCTGGCCAAAGATAAGACCTACACGGCCACGCTGGCCGCCGCTGTCATGGACATAGTGGGAAACCCCATGGCCGCACCCTTCTCCTGGACCTTCCAGACCGAAGGCGACAAGATTGATGCCGCGGGCATACTTTACGCTCATATAACCGAAGAGAAGGCTGACCCTATTTACGCTGTTACTCATATTAAGTATGTACCGGAGATTATACCCTTTGGAGGAGGGCCTCCGGTGCCGTTAACGACAAGTGAACGAAGCCACGATTATTGGTATCACGATCCAAGCCGCTATCCCGGCCTTTCAGCATCCCCCGATGGGAGCAAGGTATCCATAGACAATACAGTTAGGACCTGGGGGGCCTCAGCCGCACACTACATTGGCGCACAGGCAGTGTTTTCCCCGGATGGAACGAAGGTGCTGTCCACACCCAGTCACTCCAATGACCCGATTTATCTTAACGACTTTGAGACTCAAACTTTCAATCAAATTGTGGTTGCCGGTCCCCGCTCGTATAGGTCTTCGTTCGGGCACAGCTTCACAGAAGACGGCCTGGGAGTAATCTACTCTGCAGGGTTCTACGGCATGAGCGTAGTGGATTTGGATGGCTCGAACCCGCGCCACCTCTGGACCCCTTCTGTGAACACAGGTCAGTTGAGTACAGACAGGCATAAAGTAGATGCCTACACTGGCGAGCTGGTTGCTACTTATCCCGATTTTGATACTCGAGCTCCCACCTCGTGCCTTAGCGGCGGGGTAGAAGTGACTGGCCCAACGACGACGAGGGTGTGGGTCAGCGGTGTACCCGACACCTGGTTTTACAGTACTGATACTTACTATAATTGTGCACCGCTGCCTTCATTTCCCCACCCGGTATTAAGTCCTGTCAACGGTATGACAAGTGGCTTAAACTTCATAAGCGTGACTCCGGGAATAGTATATTACGTAAATACCGGTAACAGATACTCTTTTGACAATAATGGCCAGGGCCCTGCCCGTATTATTGCCGAGAGCGTAAATTACTTCTGGCCAAATCTATGTGTATCTCCAGACGGCAAATGGGTGGTCTTCGATCATAGTGGCGACATCTATCTGTCTCAGATTGGAACTGAAAGTGCGGTCCGTTTATCTTATGACGGCAATAGCCGCATCACTTCGCCGCAGTGCTTCGTGCCCACAAACTGGGGCGAAACAGATACCGACAGTGACGGCCTGACAGACCGTGAAGAAGTTAATAAAGGGACTTTCTCCGACCTGGCCGACAGCGACCATGACGGGCTGGATGACCCTCTGGAGATTGCTCGGGGCACCGATCCCATGAGAATGGATACTGATGGGGACGGCCTGAAGGATGGTGATGAGGATATTTATGGTACCGACCCCTTGAATCCGGATACCGACGGAGACGGCGTATGGGATGGAGCGGAAGTGCAAGGCGGCTTCGACCCCTTGACGCCCGAGGTTGACCACGACGGCGACGGCTTGCCCAGCATAGGAGAGGCCGCATGGGGGACAGACCCCTTGAACGCCGATACCGACGGCGACGGCCTGTCGGATGGGGTCGAAACCAGAAAGGATCAGTTTACAGACGCCAACAACACCGGCAGCAACCCGCTGAACCCAGACACCGACGGCGACGGAATTAAAGACGGCCAGGAGGTGGGTGCCGGGTTCGATCCGCTGGTGGCCCAACCCGATCACGACGGCGATGGCGTGGATTCCGTTACAGAGGTCGCAAATGGGACTGATCCGCTCAATCCTGATACCGATGGTGATGGTCTCAATGACGGGATAGAGACCAATACGGGGATCTTCGTGGATAGTTCTGACACAGGAACAAACCCCCTGAATACGGATACGGACGGGGACGGTCTATCCGACGCTGTGGAAACAGGGAGCGGCATCTTCGTTGACGCCACCGACCCGGGCACAAACCCGGTCAAGGCGGACACAGACGGCGACGGCGTGCCCTCTCTGGACGAAGTCCGCCTGGGCTCAGACCCCATGGACC
>CAYVLI010000083.1:4249-6664 GCA_964452105.1 uncultured Nitrospinota bacterium | reverse complement strand
GGCGACGGCGTGCCCTCTCTGGACGAAGTCCGCCTGGGCTCAGACCCCATGGACCCGGCCAGCGTCCCCATAACCGGCTACACCCTCACGGAACTGACCTCATTCGGTCCATTCTCCACCCCGGAAACCATCGATTCCCCTGAAGCCGCAGTTAAGGGAGACGACAGTTCAACCGATTATGCTCTCCCCTGGAACTTCCCCTTCTATGGTCTCGATGTGGGGGCGGTCACCCTGGATACCAACGGCAACCTGTGGCTGGCATCCGGCATAGGAGACGACTACAATTATTCCCTGCCCAGCGCCAAGGCCCCAGTGCTGGCCCTCTGGAACGCAGACCTCTCTTCCAGTAAATTGGGACAAGGCGTGCGCGCCCAGTCGAAGACGGCGCCGGATAGGATAGTTGTCAACTGGGACACGGAGACCTACAGCGAAGAGGGCGATAACAGGCTCAACAACTTCGAGGTGGTGCTATACCCCAACGGCTACATCCTGTTCAGGTACAACTACTTCAACACGCACAGGACATACGACTCGGGCTCCGGCATCTCCCTGGGCAACGGCACAGATTATGTGGACCAGACCGCGACGCTGGGCCAGCCCGTTCCAGACCTTGCCGGAAGGGTATTCCTCTACGAGCCATCCCTTCTGGATGACACCGACGGCGATGGCCTTACAGATACCGAAGAGGCAGCCCAAGGCACCGACCCCAACGTCGCCGACAGCAACAGCGACGGTCTCAAGGACGGATGGCACGTCTATATCCTGGGGACCGACCCACTCAGCACCGACACAGACGGCGACGGTCTCAGCAACACCCAGGAAACGACCCTGGGCACCAGCCCCACCAAGGCGGACACAGACGGCGACGCCCTCTCGGATTTCGACGAAGTGAACCTCGACGGCGACCCGGCGACCTACCAGGCGGGCGTGGACACAGACCCCCTGAACGCCGATACGGATGCGGACGGCGTCTCGGATGGTGCAGAAGTTGCGGCGAGTTTCGACCCGCTGGTGGCCCAGACCGACCATGACGGTGATGGAGTTCCCACTCTAACCGAAGTCCAGAACGGCACAGACCCCCTCAAGGCCGATACAGATGGGGACGGCCTGAGCGACGCCGTGGAAACCAACACCGGCGTCTTCGTGGATGCGACAGACACGGGAACCAACCCCCTGAAGGCAGACACAGACGGGGACGGGTTGAACGATAACGTTGAGACAAACACAGGGGTGTTCGTGGATGCCTCAGACACCGGAACGAATCCCCTCCTCGCAGACACCGACGGGGATGGTGTGAACGATGGCGTGGAAGTCCAATTCGGGACCGACCCCCTGAACAATGCCAGCGCTCCTGTGGCTTTCAACAGTTCGGGTCCGATAACCACGGTCAGCCAACCCATTCTTATAGCATCGGGAGACGTCAATAACGATACCAAAGCCGACCTGGTGCAGGTATTCAACAACGGCAGTTACATCGTACTCCTGGGTGATGGCGCTGGCGGCTTCACCGTGGGAACCGCCGTGTCAACAACGTATGACATTCGCGCGGCTCAACTGACAGATATCGATATGGACGGTAATCTGGACCTCCTGCTGGCAGACTACAACTCCGGAGAGGTCAAGTTCCTGAAGGGCGACGGAACAGGAGCTTTTGCATCAGGCGCTGCCGTAGCCGCGACCAACGGCAGGCCGGACAGCATGGAAACGGGAGACATGAATGAGGACGGCCTGCCTGATATAGTTGTCGGAGACACCGGCAATCAGGCCATCTCTGTCTTCACCGGGGACGGCCTGGGCGCCTTCAGCTCGGCGGGCAGTCAACCCGTCACGCCCGACCTCTATCCCAGGGCTCTTGTACTGGGGGATTTCAACGGCGACGGCCATCTTGATGTGGCCGCCGGCAGCGGCTACTTCGACAAGGCGATCATCGCCTTCCTTTTCGGGGACGGCCTGGGCGGTCTGTCGGCGCCGGTTTTCATAACCACAACCGGCATACCATACGAGTTATCGCTCGCAGACCTCAATAGCGATGGCAAAATAGACCTGGTAGTGACCATGAAGGACGGCTCCGTGGTCAGCTTTCTGGGAGATGGAACCGGCGGCTTCAGCGAAAGCTCACGGGTGATGGCCGCAGGGTATCCCTATTTCCTCGCCGTCGGGGATTTCAACGGCGACAACATACCCGATGCAGCGGTCGATGGTAACGGCGTCATTAACATTCTTCTGGGGGATGGCACGGGCAAACTCTATACGACTCTCAGCCTCACTTCAACGATAGTGGGCCCCATTGCGGTTGAGGATTTCGACGGCAATGGCAGACCGGACCTGGCAGTCTCCAACTACTATTACTACGACGCTGCTAAGGCACTGTCGATATGGTTGAACACGACCCCCTGAGCCGATTAAGAATTCAAT
>CAYVLI010000083.1:0-4149 GCA_964452105.1 uncultured Nitrospinota bacterium | reverse complement strand
TAAGGCACTGTCGATATGGTTGAACACGACCCCCTGAGCCGATTAAGAATTCAATAAAGGCAAAGATAGCTTCTACTTCGGTAGGGTAAGGATAGGAGCCTGCTTAACGGCAGACTAACACTATAAACTATCTCCGCCTGGCCGCAGCCAGCTTCCCTCTTCGCCTCTTGGGCTGCCATATCGAGATAAGGGCGCTGGCGATGAATATAGAGGAGTACGTTCCCACTATAACACCCACCACAAGAGCGAAAGCGAAGTCATGAATAACCTCACCCCCGAACAGCGTAAGCACAATCACCACGATTAAAGTGGTGACGGAGGTGAGCAGCGTCCTGCTCAATGTCTCGTTGATGCTGAGATTAAGTATATCCTGGACCTCTCCCTTTCGCCTCGCCCTCAAATTTTCTCTTACCCTGTCGAACACCACGATAGTATCGTTAACAGAGTAGCCGACGATAGTCAGCAGCGCCGCGATTATGGGAAGGGTGAATTCTTTATCCATCAGCGAAAAAACCCCCACAGTCACGGCAACATCATGTATCAACGCAACTATAGCTCCAACGGCGAACCTGAACTCAAACCGCCATGAGATATATATAATCATCGCTCCCATGGCTATGATAATAGCCAGGATGGCCTTTTCGCGAAGGTCTCTTCCCACCTTGGGTCCCACCAGCTCCGTACGCCGCACTTCGATAGTCTGGCCTGGTAATTTGTTTTGCAACCGGGTAGTTACTTTCTTGCCCAAATCCTCCAATTCCCTCGGAGATGCCGCCATCCTGATTACTATCTCTTCTGCGCTCCCGAAACGCTGAATTACGCTGTCTCCCATGCCCATTTCTTTTAAACCGGCGCGCACAGCCTTGATGGCCACAGGCTTGGAAAACTTGAGCTGGAGCAATGTTCCGCCGGTGAAATCTATACCGTAGTTGGGACCGCCTTTGGCTATGAGAGAAACTATACCGATGATAATCAGGACGGCCGAGATGAAAAACGCTACCTTCTTCTTTCCCAGGAAATCTATATGGGTACCCGGTTTTATGAATTGCAAGGTTCGACTCCTTAACAATCGACTGGTTTTAAACTAAATGCTTATCTTCTGAACCCTGGGCCTTGCCATAATGCTATCGAAGAAAGTACGGGATACAAAAAGGGCAGTGAACAGAGTCCCCAAAATGCCAAGGCTCAGCGTGACGGCGAATCCCTTTACCGGGCCCGTGCCGAACTGGAATAGCACCAGGCCAGCAATCAGGGTGGTTATGTTAGCGTCCAGAATGGTTATCAAGGCCCTGTCGAAACCGCTGCCCACGGCGGCCCTCACGGTCTTGCCCAGCCGCAATTCTTCCCTGATGCGCTCAAATATGAGCACGTTGGCGTCCACCGCCATGCCTATGGTGAGTATTATTCCCGCTATACCCGGCAGAGTAAGCGTAGCGCCCAGATAAGATAGAGCGCCGACAATAATTATAAAGTTAAAGAGTAAAGCCACATCAGCGATAATGCCGGAAAAGCCGTAATAGAGAACCATGAATACCACGACGAGCAGACCACCTATGACGATGGCCTTTATCCCCTGATGGACCGAATCCTGCCCCAAAGAAGGCCCTACAGTGCGATTTTCCAGGATGGTTACCGGCGCTGGAAGCGCACCGGAACGCAACGCTATAGCCAGGGTTTTGGCTTCATCCATGGTAAAGTAGCCTGTAATCCTGGCTTTGCCTCCGGAGATTTTCTCCTGCACTACCGGTGCAGAGTAAATGGTGCCATCAAGTACGATGGCCAGCCTCCGCCCTACGTTTTCTCCGGTTACCCTCTCGAATTGCCGCGCCCCGGAGCTGTCAAAAGTCAGAGAAACGAAGGCTTCGTTGTACTGGCTGTCGATGGATACCCTGGCATCCGTCAGCGAAGCGCCGGTCAGCACCGTCCTCTTCTTGACAAGCAGAGGGCGCCTGGAAATAACATCTCCGGTTTCCTTATCCCTCTTGACCTCGTAAAGTATCTCCGAACCCTCTATTTTCCTCCCCTTGAGCGCTTTCGCAATGTCGTGCCCCTCGTCCACAAGCTTGAATTCGAGGAGAGCGGTCTTACCGATAAGTTCCAGGGCCCTATCAGGATCTTTTATGTCCGGCAACTGGACGAGAATCCTGTTTTCTCCCTGTCTCTGGATGGTAGGCTCGGAAACTCCAAACTGGTCTATGCGGTTACGAATGGTTTGCAAAGCCTGCTCTACAGCTTTTTCTTTAGCTTCCTGGACATAGCGCTCGCCCATGGTATATATCAGTATGCCCTTCTCAGGGTCTGATCTTACCAGCTTCAAGGAAGGATATTCAGCCACCAGGTCTTCCACGTCGGCTATCGACTTCTGATTCCTCAATTCGATGTGCAGGCGCTGATTGTCATCGAGGCTTACATCCTGATACCTTATTCGCTTGATGCGCAGCGTATCCTTGACTTCCGCAGTGTATCGCTGGAGCGTTCCCTGCACCGCCTCTTCCACTTCCACCCCGAGCACAAGATGCATACCCCCGCGCAGATCCAGCCCCATCTTTATGCCCCTCAAATAATAGGAAAATATAGATAACCCTATAACTACTGCAATAATTCCCAGCTTGACTCTAAGGTTCCTCTTCACCTATTTAACCTCATCTTTCTCTCGCAGCATGAAACAGCATATTTTAAAATATCGCAATTATAGCATCCATGCTGCCTGCTTTACTAAACTTTCTGTCACTTAACCTTCAAGGCGCGCATCCTGTTGATGGCCGCTGCCAGCTCGAAACGCCTGGGCCTGGCAAGATTCCCCACCTTTTGCGGCGCGAAAGCATCCAGTCCCTTTTTATCCATCTTCTCACAAATATTATCTATAACCTCTTTTAGGGTCGTCTGTCCATTCATGAGCTTTGAGGCCGCATAATGAATGGCTTCACCGATTGCTCTGGTCTGGCTCTCATCAACAAGTTGCTCAAGGTATGAGAGATCCACCGTCGTTCTCCCATACACTATTGTATGCAGCCCTTTGGCGATTACCCTCTCTCGCTTTCCCCTGGAGGCATCGAAGCTCTGGGGAAGAGGGCAGCGGCCTGTAAGCGGGCCCAACCCTTCTCCTCCCTCCATCTTCCTCTTTTCCTTGAACCTGCCCGCCAGTTCCCGTGCCTTAACGGTTACATCTACCGGCCGATAACTGTCCATCTGTATCACCAGGTCAGCTATATCGAAGTAGTCTCCAGACCCCCCCATGACTACAATGGTGGAAACGCCGTGTTCTTCGTACAACTGCCTGGCCCTGTCTATGAACGGGGTAATGGGCTCCCTCTCCTTCGGCACCAGGGCCTGCATCTTCTGATCCCGAATCATGAAATTAGTGGCCGAGGTGTCCTCATCGATTAGGAGGAGCCTGCACCCCATCTCCAGCGCCTCCATGATGTTAGCCGCCTGAGAGGTGCTCCCGCTTGCGTTCCCGGTGGAGAAATCCGCGGTCTCTTTGCCAAAAGGCAGATTATTTATGAAAGAGCTTATATCCACCCCACTGACGCTCCGGCCGTCCTCCGCCCTAATTTTAACCGCGTCCCCTCTGGCCACCACGTATTCCCGGCCATCGCCCGGAACATGATTATATATCCCGCGCTCCAGCGCCCCGAGAAGCGTGGACTTACCGTGAAACCCGCCGCCCACTATAAGGGTAATGCCCTCCGGTATCCCCATTCCCGATACCGGGCCTATGTTAGGCGCTTCCAAATCTATTTTAAGGCTGTCAGGCGACTGGAAGAGGACTGCGTTTGCCGGTAACCCTTCCCCGCCCTTAAGGCCGCTGGAAAGCTCTCCCCTGAAGCCCACAAAAGGCGCCAGCGGACGATCATCCACTCCGCTCCTCCTGGGCAGCAGAGAGCCCTGGGCTACAAAAGCGACCAGGCCTCGCTCCCGTAGCTTTTCCCTTATGTAATCCTGGTCCTCGGCGGTTTCAACGTGTAGCCTTAGCTCCGACGCATTAATGCTTTTATAAAAGAGCGATGATTCAACAATGCGAGGCAGCTCACCGAAAAACATCTCCTCCGCCTCCCGGCCCAATACTGTTCTCCCCGTGGCCGGCAGACCCATAACAAACCTTACTTCAATGTATTCCCCAGCGGCAAAACAGGAACTTCGCTCCAG
>CAYVLI010000082.1:3877-8878 GCA_964452105.1 uncultured Nitrospinota bacterium | reverse complement strand
CACCGCAGTAGAGAGGGTTGCCCTCCTCTAAAAATCCCTTGAGCATGTCCACGACGATGACGGCCTCACCAGCCATATACCCATTCACCCCTCTTTTACCCTGAAACCGCCCAACCGGTTTCTAAGACTCCCTTCTCCAGACTCACCTTTATTAAGTACATTAATAGTTGCTTTATAGTGAGTCTCGAAAAAGTCTGGTATTATACTGCTTCTTTTTACGTTTAGTGAGTGCTTAAAAAGTCCTGCACAGCCTTGTCTAAGCCTTTCAAAGCTTAGTTTCTGTCATTCTGAGCGCAGCGAAGAATCTCTCTTATCATCCTGTTATCTTTATCTTTTACGAGATGCTTCGCTTCGCTCAGCATGACATATTACCAAGTGGGCTGAGCATTACACAATCCTTTGCAGTCAGAAATGGGACTTTTTCATTGCTCTCGTTTAATGTATGTTGTTATTCCTGCGAAAGCGGTAATGCAGTATTTTCAAGGGTTAGCACCTCGCCTGGATTCCCCGGTCAAGCCGGGGAATGACAGAGAACAGCCGTTTTCAGGGTTCACTTATATAAGATAATACCCGACTTTCTTTCTTCAACTCCGCTCCTGCAAGGGCCTGAACCTGGGGAGAGCTATCCCGTCGTTAATATCCTCGAAGACCACCTCCACGGGCATTCCTATGCGAACCGCCTCCGGGTCGGACTCTACCACATTGCTCATCATGCGCACCCCTTCCTCGAGCTTTATGTAAGCCAGGACGTAGGGGAGCTCGTCGCGGAAGCCTGCGCCTCTGTTCTGGTGGGTCACGGTAAAAGTATAGACCTCGCCCTTACCGCTGCATTTCACCCATTGAACATTTGAAGACAGACAGTTCCCGCATAGCGCTCTCGGATAGTAGCGGAGGGCGCCGCAATCCTTGCATTTCTGGATATATAGCTCATGCCGTTTGCAGGCCTCCCAGAAGGGCCTGGATTCTTCGTCCACTACAGGTATCGGTTTCTGATAGCCGCTCATATCAATCCTTTCCCATTATGAGGGTCACGCCGCTGTGCCTGACGCCCAGCCATCCTCCGGTGCCGTGCACCAGGACCAATCCGGCATTATTCACCTGCCTGTTTCCGCATTCCCCCCTGAGCTGTTTGACCGCCTCTATTACCAGGAAAATTCCCCGCATACCGGGATGGTTGTTGGAAAGACCCCCGCCATCCGGATTTATGGGAAGCTCTCCGCCCAGGCCTATCCTTCCGTTGAGGACGAATTCACCGCCCTCCCCTTTCCCGCAGAAGCCCAGGTTCTCCAGCGTCACCAGGAGGGTTATCGTAAACGAATCGTAGATCATGCACATATCTATGTCAGAGTGCCTGACACCCGCCTGCGCGAAGGCCGTTTCTCCCGACCTGCGGGCTGCTATCTCGGTGATGTCCTGCGTTCCCATTCCGGTATGAACGCACGATTCACCCGCGCCCAGCACCCAGACCGGCGGCTTCTTGAGATTCCCGGCTTTCTCCGGAGAGGTCACCACCACTGCTCCCCCGCCGTCGGAGATGATGCAGCAGTCGAGTAGATGCAGAGGCGAAGAGATGAGACGCGATTCGAGCACGTCATCCACGGTGATTGGATCTCGATATTTGGCAAGCGAATTAAGAGAAGCGTGACTGCGCATGGTGACGGCAATCTCGGCGAGCTGCTCGCTGGTGGTGCCGTACTGGTGCATGTGCCGCTGGGCCACCATGGCGTATGCTCCCACCGTGGTCGGTCCGTAAGGGGCTTCGAACTGCTCGGGAGGCTCGCTCCCGAGCCGCAAGCCGGTGCCTATGGACATACCTCGCGAGGAGGCGGCGCTGCCGTATGTGATGAGCGCCACCTCGCACAAGCCTGAGGCAACAGCGGCGCAGGCATGGTGGACATGGGCATCGAAGGATGCTCCGCCGATGGAGGTCGAATCCAGGTATTTGGGGTTGATGTTGAGGTGTTCCGCCATGAGAATGGGGGCCATTCCTGAGACTCCGGAGGTGAAGTAGCCGTCCACATCACCTATGCTCAGACCTGCATCCTCCAGGGCGCCCCTGGCGCTTTCGGCATGGATCTGGAAAGCGGACTTGTCAGGGGCCCAGCGGGTGGGGTGCTCATAAACCCCGGAGATGGCGGCTTTTTTATAAAGATTCATACTATTCTCCTCATAATTCCAGGCGCTTACATCAGAATGTTCAGGATAGTGAGTCCAGAAAATCTGTTATCGCCCCGTCGAATTGCTCCTGTTTCTCGGCAGCTACGGCGTGGCCGGCATCTTCGATGCGCACCAGCTTCGCTCCTTCTATACTTTTCTCCATAAACTCGGCGTATTTCATGGGGGTGAGCACGTCATCGATGCCGCAGATAATCAGCGTCGGCAAGTTTATTCCTTTCAGGTCGTTCATCCGGTTAAATGCATCGCAGGCCACAAAATCGTAATATCTGCTTCGAGGGTCGGTCTTGACCTGCTCCATCCAGCCCTTTCTCACTATTTCGATGGGCGTTTTGGGGGAGTACGCCCATCGGTCGTACTGGACTGGCTCCTTGCCCTCCATGACCCGTTTCATCTGCTCCAGTCGCTCCGGGAGCACCCTCAGCTTGGCGCCGGTGCCCACGAGGATTATGCCTCTCAACTTCTCCGGATGAGTCAGGGCATACTCGATGGTTATGCCGCCGCCCATGGAATGGCCCAGGAGGACGAAAGGGCTTAAATTAAGGGCGTCCACGAACTTGTTCAGGAAGGCGACATAGTCCACGATGGTCCTGGGGCTCTCCAGCCCCCCTGAGCGGCCGTGCGCAGGCATATCGATGGCTACGGGACTATGCTTCCGCCCTATCGAGGAGCAGTGCCCGGCCCAGGGATGGCCGTTACTCCCGGCCCCGTGGCACATGAGAAGACGCTGGCCCTTGCTCAAATCGGGCAGAGCGTCGGGAAGCGTCGAGGGGCCATCATGGAAATAGTTGATGGCGACGTCATCGATATAAACATATTTGGAAGGCATGATTTCTCCTCTATAATATGTTGATGGCAAGATGAAAGGGGCAGAAAGCTTCCGGCGACACCGCCTCTTCTACCTCTGAATTAAATGAGTTGATGTAGCCTAACACAAAATAGACCCTATTCAACATCGGATTTTATTTTACCACAGTTGCTTCGCTCTTACATTAAAGAGGATATTTTTTGATTTTGTCCGGCTCCTATCGTAGTATGTGTCCGGAAACGAACAGTTCTAAGGAATAGGACCAACAACCGAAGAGGCTATCGTATGGGAGGGGGGGCCGGCCGTGCATGACCTTACGAACGATAAGCTGATATTCAGTTTCTCTGCCGCGCACGAACCTGCGCTCAGAATAGTGGAGGGGGACCAGGTTCAGTTTCATACCAGAGATGCCCTGGACGGCGCCATCAAGGAGCCCGGCGACAACGTGGACAGGGTGGATTTCCGGAGGGTAAACCCCGCCACGGGTCCCGTGTATATAGAGGGCGCGGAACCAGGAGATACACTCGCGGTCGAAATTCTCGAGATAATTCCCGTTGGACATTCGGTCATAATAACCCTGCCCGGGCTGGGGATTCTGGGCGAAAGAGTAAAGGAAGGCAGCTCGCGTATAGTACCGCTGAAAGAAGGCTATGCCATATTTTCGGACGACTTAAGGCTGCCTCTGCGGCCCATGATAGAGGTCATCGGCGTGGCACCCGTGGAAGGGGAGGCGCCCAATAACACACCCGGCGACCATGGAGGCAACCTGGACACCAACCCCGTAACCGCGGGCTCAACCATCTTTCTGCCCGTTTACGTGGATGGCGCACTCTTCGCACTCGGGGATGTGCATGCGTTGATGGGTGACGGGGAGATGTGCATCGCAGGATTGGAATGTGACGCCACGGTCAAGGCTAAATTTGGACTTATAAAAGGGGAGACCATCCCCGGTCCCCGAATCCGTCAGGGCGAGAGCTTCATGACCCTGGCCTCTCATAAAGACCTTAAACAGGCAGTGGCTGCCGCCGCAGAACGAATGATCGATTTTCTCATGCAGAAAAGAGGGCTGACATGGACCGAGGCTTACATGCTCATAAGCATCGCTGGCGACGCCCGCATAAGCCAGGTGGTGGACCCCCTGATGACGGCCAGAGTGGAAGTTGACTGTGGGCTTCTTGGAATCGAACCATGATAAAAGGAAGATGAAGAAACATAACCTTTACTACGACCTGCTGGAAGCGCTGGGGGAGGAGGGCTGCCCCATTTGCATGGAATCCCGGTCCGCTTCGAAGAAATACCTCTCCTCCATTCTCACCAACGGAGTAAACGACCCGGAACTGAGAAGAAAACTGCGGGGCAGTCTGGGTTTCTGCAGCCTGCACGCCCGGGAATTCCGCGACCTGGGAGACAGCCTGGCCACGGCCATCATTTATAAGGATGTGGTGGATACTCTGCTGGAGGATGCTGAGGAGAAAAATGAACAGAAGCGCCGATGTCCGGCCTGCGACTCCGTCGATGCAGCGGAGAAGGACTACATAGCTGCCTTTATAAAGTATCTTTCAGACGCAAAGCTGATGGAAAAGTACGATTCCTCTTCAGGGCTTTGTCACCCGCATCTGATGGCCGCCTTGAAAATGATAAAGAGGGGCGGGAAAAGCGCTGATATAATCCTTGAGAAGGAGAACGACAAGCTCAGGGAGCTTTCTGGTGAGCTTGCTGAATTCATAAGAAAGAAGGATTACCGGTACGCCCACGAAATCTACGGCAAGGAGCGCGACTCCTGGATCAGGGCCGTGGAAAAAATTTCAGGTATGCAGCATTAGCCGCTTTCGAATCCCCATATCACCGCTGGTCACTCTTCTCCCCGAGCGCCTGCAGAACCTTCTCGGGAGTTATGGGAAGCGATGTTATGGGCACACCTATTGCGTCATGTACGGCGTTGGCTATGGCTGCCGCGGTGGGCACGTTGGGCTGCTCCCCCAGCCCCTTGGCGCCGTAAGGGCCCGGCCCGTTCCTGT
>CAYVLI010000082.1:0-3777 GCA_964452105.1 uncultured Nitrospinota bacterium | reverse complement strand
GGCATATCCGCGGTACGCAACATGCCGTAATCCCTGAAGTTGGGGTTTAACACCCGTCCCTCTTCGGTCTTTATCTCCTCGCTCAGGGCGTAACCTATGCCCTGGTGTATCCCTCCCAACACCTGGTTCTCCGCATTGGGGGGATTTATGAGGAAGCCCACGTCGTTTACAGAAACCAGCCGCAGCAGGTTGACCTTACCCGTATGGGTATCCACCTCCACCTCGGCCGCCTGGGCCACGAAGGTTCGGTCTTCGCCCATGTCGAAGAAATAGCCCCTTATTGCGCTCCTGTCGAAGGTGCTGAGCTTGCCGAAGTATGTGCCCGATCCCATGATGGGCCCATGCATCCGGAAGTGGCTGCCCCGGGCTATCCTGTCTATATTGGTCTGCTGTTCGGGTGTCTGTTTCACCCTGATAATTTCGCCTTCCATCTCCAGATGCCCGGGATAGGTATCCAGCATCTGCGCGGCCGCTTCCATCAGTTTTGATATAAGGTCAGCGGCGGCGTTTCTCACCGCCTGCCCTATGCAGTGCGTTATGCGGCTGCCGCTGCTCTGTATATCGAAGGGGGAATGGTCCGTATCCTTGGGAACCATGATTATTCGTTCGATGGGCAGGCCCAGTTCCTCCGCGGCCACCTGCATGGCCATTATATCCGTGCCCGTGGCGTCGGGCGCGCCTATGGAGAGGCTAATCGTGCCGTCTTCGTTGAGCTTCATGGTTGCGCTGGATGCGCCCACGCCGCTGTACCAGTTGCCCACAGACACACCTTTGCCTGTATTGACGCCTTTTTTGTTCTTCAGGTCTATCTCCTCCGAGGCTTTGAGCAGGGCGTCCCTCACGCTCACTCCGAGATAGCTGTCTCCCGCCGGGCCGGGGTAACCCTCGATCACGGCGTTCTTCAGACGCAGCTCTACCGGGTCCATCCCCAGTTTTTTCGCTATGATGTCCATCTGCGATTCGAAGGCAAAGGTGGGCTGGGGAGCGCCGTGTGCCCTGCAGCAGGCCGCGCTCATCTTGTTGGTGTAAACGCAGTAGGAATCGACCTCCACGTTGGGTATCCTGTATGGGCCTACGGCCTGCTTGGCCCCTTCACCGGCCACCATGGGCCCTATGTCGGAGTATGCGCCGGTGTCGTACACCAGCTTCACCTTGCGCGCCGTGATGACGCCGTCTTTCTTCACCCCCGTCTTTATCTCTATGGTGGTGGAGTGCCTGGGATTGAAAGCGGTGAACTCCTCTCTCCTTGAGCAGACGATTTTCACGGGCCGCCCGGTCTTTCGAGCCAGGACTATGCAGTATGGCTCGACCCTGACGAAGTTCTTGGCGCCGAAGTTGCCTCCGATGGTCATGGGGTGAATCTCGATGCTGTTGAGAGGTGCCCTGAATATGGAGGACAACTGCTGCCTGAGCTGGAAAGCGCCGGTGGTGTGCGCCCACACCTCTATCTTGCCTGTCGAATCCACCTTCGCCACGCAGGCGTGCGGCTCTATCTGCCCCTGTATGATGGTCTGCGTATGGAAGACGTTCTCGAAGATGTGGTCTGCTTCCCGGAAACCCTTCTCCATGTCCCCTCTCCTGACGCTGGTGTGGGAGCAAACGTTGCCGAACTTCACGGTGTTTCCGCTGCCGGTATAGTCCTCTATCTTCTCGTGTATCAGGGGGAAGCCGGGGCCCATGGCCTCCTCCGCATCCAAAACCGGGGGTAGGACTTCATACTCCACCCCGATGCTTTCGAGCGCTTCCTCCGCCAGCTCCGGTGACGCCGCCGCCACCGCCGCCACGGGTTCTCCCGCATAACGCACTTTATCCCTGGCAAAGAGTGGCATGTCGTGGACAGCGCCTCCGACGAGTGTAGTCGGTGCGTCTTTCGCCGTAGCCACAAACTTCTTCCCGCCGAGCAGCTTCTCCGCCCTGGATGTATCCACGCGGACCATCCGGGCGTGAGGATGAGGGCTGCGCAGTATCCCGGCGTAGAGCATTCCCGGCAGATTTACATCCGCGGCGTAAAGAGTCGCACCGGTCACCTTTTCCCTGATGTCCGCCACCGGCAGCCGCTTACCCACGTATGCGAACTCTTCACCCATTAGCTATTTCCTCTTATTCAGTATGTGATTTTCAAAAGTCAAAATTATCAGGGGTGGAATCCCGCCGCCCTGCTTCCAATACAGAGATATAATCCTACCTGTTAACATATAAGCTAAAAAACAAATAATTCAGAAGCTAAGCTGACCCTTTCCCGTATTTCTCGCGGAGCACTTTTTTGAGAATCTTGCCGCTGGGGTTCTTGGGCAGGTCTTCATCGACGAACACCAGGCTGCGGGGCTTCTTGTAGCCCGCCAGGTTGGCCCTGCAAAGCTCCATTATCTCTTCTTCAGTGGCCTTGCATCCATCCTTCAGCCTTATAACCGCGCGCACAGACTCACCCCACACCCCGTCGGGATAACCTATGACCGACGCCTCCATCACCGCGGGGTGCTGGAATATCACCTCCTCTATCTCCCTGGGGTAGATGTTTTCGCCGCCGCTCAATATCATGTCTTTGCGCCGGTCGGTTATGAACAAGTAGCCTTCATCGTCCACCCAGGCCATATCCCCGGTGTGCAGCCAGCCGTCCACTATGGTCTCGGCCGTGGCCTCGGGTTTGTTCCAGTAGCCTTTCATCACGTTGTCGCCCCGAATGATTATCTCTCCCATCTGCCCTTCCGGCTCGACGTCGCGCCCTTCTCCGTCCACCACGCGCACCCAGACATTTATCAGTTCCTTGCCGCAGGAGGCCAACCTGCGCACGATCTTCTCCGGCCCGTCGGTGACGTGCTCCTCAGGCCTGAGGGTGGTGACGGTGCCGGTGCTCTCGGTGAGGCCGTAAAGCTGGGAGAAGACGGGCCCGAACCGCTCGATGCCCGCGCGCAGGAGTTCAACGTGCATGGGTGAAGCGCCGTAGCCTATCCGCTTCAGGGAAGTGGTGTCATATTTGTCTATGGAAGGGTGGCGCAGCATGAAGTTGAACATGGTGGGGGCGAAGCCGGTACTGTTTATCTTTTCCTTTTCGATTATGTGCAGCGCCTGCTCGGGATCGAATTTCTTTATGAGGTGTACGGTGCTCCCCGCGTATAACTGGGCCAGGGCCACGCTGCCGGCTATGTGGAAGAGCGGAAAGTTGAAAAGAGATATCTCGTCGGGCGAAGTGCTGCCGCTGAGCATGAGGTTAACGAACTTGCTGATGACGTTCTTGTGGGTAATCATGGCCCCCTTGGGGAAGCCGGTGGTGCCGCTGGTATAGATGAACCAGGCCACATCATTCTCATTCGGGACGACATCGGGTTTTTGGGCGGGGAAGCGTGCGATAAACTCCTCGTAATCGAGCATCCCCTGTGGGGTTTTGCCTATGCAGATGAAGTGCTCCACGTCGGGAAGTTCGCCCAGCATGCTCTGGATGCGGTCCACGTAGTCGTCCAGAACGATGAGGGCGCGGGCGCCTGAATCTTTTATGATGTAAGCTATCTCGCGCTCCACCAGCCTGTAGTTCACGGGAACCAGTATGATTCCTGCGCTGGGTGCGGCGAAGTAGAGCTCGGCGTACTGATGGCAGTTTTCTCCGAGTACGGCCACCTTGTCTCCAGGGTTGACCAGAGACAGCAGGGCATTAGCTGCCATATAGACACGGTCTCTGAGCCGGGGAAAAGATATGCGTTCCCCATCGAAACAGAGCGCATCCTTTCCCGGAAGGCGCCTTGCATTCATTTCCAGCACATCGCTAAGCAGCATATCCCCCCC
>CAYVLI010000081.1:6676-8931 GCA_964452105.1 uncultured Nitrospinota bacterium | reverse complement strand
TCTCTTACTCCCTCGGTGGGGTAGTGGTGGGCGCCTTTGACTCCGCCCTCCTCCAGCGATTGCATGTCGATGGAAGAGTGTGCGAAGGCCGCACCGCCTGCCAGCGCTATGCCCACGAAAATGGACTCCGCCACCTCTTCACGGCTTGCCCCCGCTTTCTTTGCCCCTTTGACGTGCACGTCTATGCACCAGGGGCAGCAGGTGGTATGCGCAGCCCCCACTGCAATGAGTTCCTTGTCCTTTTTGGAAATGGCGCCCGGCGCGAAAATCTGCTCGTTGACCTTGCCGAGTTCCTGAAACAGTTCGGGGCTTGCCTCCCGCAGCTTCTTCAGGTTTTTCGCCCCTGCTGAAGTATAATAATCTTCCATGCCATTCTCCTTGTTTAAGAGGCCGATTCCTGTATCGGCGTTGTTATTTTCCCTTGAATTGCGGCGCTCGCTTCTCGACGAAAGCCCTTACCCCTTCCCTGTGATCCTCACTTCTCATGAGCACGTCCTGCATATAAGCGAGCTTATCCAGCGTATTTTCCAGGTCGTTGGTTTCCAGACCTTCGTATATGGATCTTTTGGACATACGAATGGCCATTGTCGGCCCAGATGCTAACCTCTTTGCAAAAGCCATGGTCTCCTCTTTGAGCTTTTCATGCGGGATGACCCTGCTCACCATGCCGATACGCTCCGCCTCCGCAGCGTCTATGATGTCGCCCGTCCAGATTAATTCGCAGGCTTTTGCGATGCCCACTATGCGGGGAAGGAAGAAGCTGCCGCCATCCCCCGGCGCTATGCCCACACGAACGAATAGCTCGCCGAACCTGGCCTTGTCGGAAGCGAACCTGATGTCGCACATCAGCGCGAAATCGCAGCCCGCCCCCACGGCCGCGCCGTTTACCATGGCTATGAGAGGCTTGTCCATCTTGCGCACCGTGAGGGGTATCCGGTGGATACCGTAGCGGAAACCCTTGATGGTGTCTTCCAGGGTCGGTTCTTTATCCTCACCCATCTTTTTAACGTCTCCGCCCGCGCAGAATGATTTCCCCGCTCCGGTGATGACGATGACCTTTACCTCATCGTCACGGTCGGCATCATTGAAGGCGTTCACAAGGCCGTCCATCATGGCTGGAGTCAGCGCATTTCTGGCCTCGGGCCGGTTCAGGGTAATCAGAGCGATGCCTTCAGTTTTTTCGTATAAAAGGTCCTGGTATTCCATAGGGGACATCCTCCAGATAGTTGACGTGTTTCGCCAATGGTATTAAGGGCTTGAAACTGCGTAAAACTCCTACTACTATAATTAGCAGTTATGCATTATTCAAGTTTTATTATCGGACGGCCCGAAGCGCCTGAGAACACACATCGGAGAGGAGGAGGGGAATGTCAAAACCTGAGATAAGGCAGGTCAACGTTGGGCCTTATGGAGTCAACAGCTACGTCCTGGTATGCCCGGAGACCAACGAGAGTCTGATAATCGACCCTGCCGACGATGCGGACAAGATACTTAAACTGACCGAAGGCACCAGAGTAAAAGAGATTCTATTCACTCACGCACACTTCGATCACACCCAGGCATACGACGCCGTGAAAAAAGCCACGGGCGCTCCATCCGCCATACACCCCGCTGACATATCCATGCTGGGTTCGAAGCCTGACCGCGAGCTGAGCGACGGGGAGACCATCAAGTGCGGTAATTGCACCATAAGAGTGATACACGTTCCGGGGCATACCGAAGGAGGGGTCTGTTTCCTGCTCGATGGAGACATGATAGTCGGCGACAACGTCTTTCCCGGAGGGCCAGGCAAGACATCGAGCCCCGAAGACTTCAAGAAGCTTGTGGCTGGCATAGAGAGCAAGATTTACACGCTCCCCGATGAAACCAGGCTCCATCCCGGTCACGGGGACGGCACCACGGTGGGGGAGTCCAGAAAAGAATACGAAGCGTTCCGCTCGAAGCCCAGAGACAAGACCCCGTATGGAGACGTCCTGTGGTCTGAGACGTAGGGAACGACTCTCTCTCAAAGCAGCGACTGTGGTTCGAGCCGAGCGTTCTGTCAGCATAAGGCAGGATTCGCCGAAGTTGAAATCCGTTCCCTCTCTTCTGGTTCCTCCCGCCAGGGGAGAGGGTTTTAAATTCTCGTGCTGTCGGGTACGGAGACCCGACAGCACGGCGGAAGACAGTTGCTACTATTGCAGAAATTGTATGACCACGCGGTTGAATTCCCGGGACTGCTCCAGCATGGGTACGTGACCGGCCTCGTCTATGAT
>CAYVLI010000081.1:3228-6576 GCA_964452105.1 uncultured Nitrospinota bacterium | reverse complement strand
AAGCCGATTTCCATGGCTCTCCTGGTATCGGCCATGGTAGAAGGGTTGAGGATGCGCTTCACGCTCGGCGGAAGCGGCCCTGAAAGAGCGTAGCCGCCGCTGTCCACCAGCACAAGTTTCTCGACCATTTCGGGATGTTTCAGGGTGAAGTCCGCTGCTATCCACCCTCCAAGTGAGTTTCCCACCAGAGAAGCTTTTTCTATATTTAACGATTTCATGAAGCCGTAAAGAAAATCGACTCGAGTGCCGGTATTATAATTTATGAGCGGTTTATCCGATTCGCCTGAACCTATCTGGTCCAGCGCCAGAACGTGAAATTTCTCGGAGAGGGGGCCGATGTTCTCCCGCCAGATGTCGGCGTCGGCGGTCAGGCCGTGGATGAGAATGACCGCCTTCCCGCTTCCTTTATCGTAGTAGTGTATTTTTTGACCGAAGACTTTCAGGTATCGGTCGGATAAGGCAGCCTGCGAAAATGAGATTTGTGCTGTAAATAAAATAAGCATGAGGGAAAAGAGCAAAACCGCTTCAAGACTCCGTCTGATTCTTATCATATCATTTCCTCCTGCCGCACCATCGTGCGGCTCATTTTTTATGGCGAGCCATGTAGTCCCCTGCAGGCTCGACGTGTATTAAAAGGTTCATCACCTCGGGCACGGTCGAAATCACTTTATCCTTGACCATGGTGGCGATGTTGTGGCCTTCGAAGACGGATATGTTCGGGTCCACCTCGATATGGACGTCGGCCAGGATGTATCTGCCGAAATGTCTGGTGTACAGGTCGTGGACAAACCGGACTTCTTCAACGGTTCTGATAACGTTGATTATCCTTTCCCGTACTTCCCTGCGCGCGGCGGTGTCCACCAGGCCTCCTGCCGCACCCAGAGCTACTTCGAAGCCGACCTTGGCTATG
This sequence comes from uncultured Nitrospinota bacterium, assembly GCA_964452105.1. GTDB lineage: Bacteria > JAUXIQ01 > JAUXIQ01 > JAUXIQ01 > JAUXIQ01 > CAYVLI01. The sequence continues at coordinate 5,666 of CAYVLI010000081.1, read as the reverse complement.
ATAAAAGCCACGATGAGGGCCGCATACGCATCCAGGATATGCAGGGCGGGAATGATGACAGCCGCGCCCACGCCCACAAGGACCGCCACCGATGAGAAAGCATCCGAGCGGTGGTGCCAGGCGTTTGCTATAACGGATTCACTTTTGATCCTTCTACCTTCCCTGATGGTGTAGCGGTAAAGTATCTCTTTGGTAATCAGGGATACCGCGGCAACCACCAGGGCGGCTATTTTGGGAATATGTTCCTGATGCAGGTAGATGGCCTTCCCGGCATGGAATCCTATCCTCAGCGCGGCATAAATGAGAATGGACCCGATGACGAGGGTGGAAAGCGTCTCTATCTTTTCGTGGCCGTAGGGATGGTTTTCGTCCTTGGGCAGGTTTGACAACTTGAGACCTACCAGCACCACGAAATCTGTTGCCAGATCCGAGACGGTGTGCACGGCGTCCGCAAGAAGCGCCTGACTGTTTCCGTATATTCCGGCCGCAAGTTTTATCACGAACAGGATTGCGTTGCAAATAAACCCTGTAAGGGTAATGCTGCGGCCTTTGTAGTAATAGCTTTCGTCGTTCATGACAGGATATGAAATGTTAAAGAAAGAAAAGTACAAAATTGTGTCATCAGGGCGCGTAAGGTATGAAATAGTCAGCGCCTTCCAATATTCTAATATAGGAAGCATACGATATCAAAACATCCTTTATCTCCCTCTGTTGCCCGACGGAGGATGATACCCGTGAAATTTTCCGCTCCATTTAACGCCTTTATGCTGTGAACACCCGATAAATTTTGCGAATTCGGCTCCTGTGCTGTAGATTAGATATAGGGATGAAAATAAACTAAGAAAATATTGTAAACCTGTTATTTACAAGCAAGTATCTTTCCCAACGACAACCTGGATGGGAGGGAAGAAAAATGAACGCAGGACGCAGGGCATCCAGAGGAGGAATGGCAGTTATGTCTCGTGCAGAGGAAGAAAGGTGGATAAAAGAGGAGGAAGTGCGCATAAACAGGGAGCGCGCGCGCGAAAAAGTCATACAGAAGATAGAGGACGAGAAGGAGAGGGTTAAGGAGCTGCACTGGATGAGATGTCCTAAATGCGGCTACGAACTGGAGACCATCAATTACAACGAAGTATTGATAGACAAGTGTTTACATTGTGAAGGGCTGTTCTTTGATAAAGGAGAGTTCGAAACGCTGCTGCAGATGGAAGTTGATGATCGCACCAGTTTTTTCAAAGGGATGCTCAACATATTTAAACGTTAGGAAGCCCCTCTTTACCCTTTGCGTGAGTTGCTGATTTTTTAATAAAACGATTAACATGAAGGGGCGGGCTCTTTCATTTGATGCTTGCCCCTGTTTTTTTAACATCCTCGAATATATCTGGTGGAATTTCGCCCTGGATATCAGCGTTTCAGGATGTGAATGGTCGTAGCCCCTGCATCTCCCTCCACGCGCCCGCCGGAGTTTTGCGCCATCCCGACCCTGGGTTCCTTCACCTGGCGCGGCCCGCATTCGCCGCGCAGCTGCCAGACGATCTCCGCTATCTGGGCTATGCCAGTTGCGCCCACCGGATGTCCCTTGGCTGCCAGTCCGCCGCTGGGGTTTACCGGCCTGTCGCCGGTTATCTCGGTCCTGCCCTGGTCTATGAGCTCTTTTCCCTGGCCCGGTGCGCAGAAGCCCAGTTCTTCATAAGAAATGAGTTCTGCCGGCGCCATGGCGTCGTGCACTTCTGTAACATCGATGTCTTCAGGACCCACCCCGGCCATCTCATAGGCTTCGCGACTGGTCAACTCCACGGTTGAGGGGATATCTGAACCGGCGGGTCTGAATATACCCGAGCGCATGGCCGAGGCCGCTACGGTCACCAGGGGTTTGTCGGTGAACTTATGAGCCACCTCTTCAGCGCACAGGATCGCCGCTGCCGCCCCATCGCTCATGGAGGAACACATATACAGCCTGAGGGGATCGGCTATAACCGGGGAGTCCAGCACCTGTTCCATGGTAAGGGGTTTTCTGAATTGGGCGTAATGGTTCATAGAGCCGTTTTTGCTGTTCTTCACCACCACTTTGGCAAGATGCTCCACGGTGACGCCGTACTGTTTCATGTATTTCCGGAGGTTCATGGCATAGAGGGCTGTGAACTGCATGCCCATGCCGGCTTCCAGTTCCACATCGCTGGCGCTGGACATGGCCTTGATAGATTTGGGGGTGTTGTTGCAGAAGAGTTTCTCCGCACCCAGGACCAGTCCCACGTCGTAGAGCCCCGCTCCCACCGCTATCCAGCATTCACGAAATGCGGTGGAGCTGCTGGCGCATGCGTTTTCTACATTTGTGACGGGTATTCCCCCTATCCCTGCGTCTCGCAGTATTATCTGTCCTAAAACGCACTCCTGGCCGGTGATGAGTCCCGCCATGGCGTTTCCCACGTAGGCCGTCT
>CAYVLI010000081.1:0-3128 GCA_964452105.1 uncultured Nitrospinota bacterium | reverse complement strand
ACGCACTCCTGGCCGGTGATGAGTCCCGCCATGGCGTTTCCCACGTAGGCCGTCTGTATGTCTCTGGGGCCGACTCCGGCGTCCTTTATGGCCGCCCATACCGCAGTGCGGCCCAGGTCCTTGAGGCTCTTATCGATGAATTTTCCGAAGGGATGTAATCCCACCCCTATTACGGCAACCTCTCTCATCTTCATGCCCTCCCCGGTTGGTTCTTCCTGAAGACGGACAACAGCCTGCTGTGATTCTCATCATACAGGTTTAAACTTGTAGCCTATCAACTGGTCGCCCTCGTCGTCCCGGCGCACCGATTCTATAACCAGCTCGACCTCCTGCCCGATCTCGAGAGCATCCTCCTCAGGCGCGCAGCCCGTGATGAGTGAAAAGATGGTGCAACCTTCCGGGAGATCTATGAAGCCCTGGATGTATGGAGCTTCAAAACCGGGAGGCGCGACCATGGTAAGCGTAAAAGTATTCAACTTCCCACGGCGGCTGAGAGCTATTTCCTCCATGAGACCTTCCTCCACGCAGGCGGGGCATATCTCTTTTTGGGGGAAAGCAACGTATCCGCACTTCTTGCATCTGCTTCCGATCAAGTGGGGCTGCTCGTTGGATTTCTCCGGAAAACGGATGAGTCCCTCGCTGATAAGCTTTTGCTCGGTCCCTTTCTTTTCATTCATGGCAGGCGCCCCTCATCGAAATAACCTCGTAGAACGGGTGGCAATTAACAGGATAATAGTAAACCAAAGAACTGATAAAATCCACGCTTATTCAACGTGCTTTCGGCATCGGTTTCAAAAAGAAGGCCTCTCATTCCTGAACGGGTATGCCGGACGAGTTTCAGGCAAGGGTCGAACCGCAGCCATCCAGCAAGGCCGGAAGGCCGGCGGCGCTGTCGAGGACGCAGTACGCTCCCGCTTCCATTAGCTGCCTGGAGGTGTAGCGGCCGGTGAGGACTCCCACGTTGTACGAGATACCCGCCGCCAGCCCCGCCGCTATGTCTATTGAGCTGTCCCCTACCAGGATCGTCTTTTCGGGCAGGCTGTTTAACTTCTCCAGCGCGGCTTTGAGATGAGCGGGGTGCGGTTTCGCAGCAGATACATGATCGCGGGTGAGCAAAAGGTCGTGCGGCAGGTCACAGTTTTCGAGTATTGTTTCCACCGCCTGGGTGCAGTTTCGGGTGACAATTCCAAGCTTATAGCCCCATGATTTTAGCTGGAGCAGGGCCTGCTCCACCCCTGCCAGCACTTTTCCTTTCCGTGCAGCTTCCAGCTCCATTTCTCTTATCAAGCTGTGAGCTCTTTTGCTGAAGAGTTTAGCCTGCTCGCCGTCCCGCCCTTCCAGAGCAGCGTTTATCTCTTCGAGAAGCTCGAGTACGTAAGACTCCTGCAGCTCTTCCTCTCTTATACCGAATGAAGCGGCCAGCGCCAAAAGCCTTTTCTTCATTTCGGCGAAGTCTATTTCGGCCCGGGCCAGTGTCCCGTCGAAGTCGAATATTATGGTGTCGACGTTTTTAAACTCCATGAAACTCATCCTTTAGCTGGCGGCATATACACTAAACTCTAACATCACAGGGGCGTCGTTTCAACACCGTTGAGTAAACGGCCCCGATGTTTTTCGTAACTGAGGGTTCCTCAGGAGGGAAGCCTCCTCCTGAACACGTAACTGCCGCCTTGTCGGCGGGGTCTCTAAAAAGCTGTGGAATTTGAGGACAGGCTCTGTTAATATTTCCTAAATTTGATAAAAGGAGTTCGTATATCATAGCTTAATAAAACTGTCATAGGGAGGTTGACCTTATCATGCGAATCTCTTCAAAAATATCGATGGTGGCAATCCTGCTCATGCCTCTCTTCCTGAGCGGATGTTTCACCCATACCATGAGCATTAAGTATGATGCTACCAGGGGCGAACCGGTAAACTTCAATGTCAAGAGAAAGCTCACCGTGGCTGTCTTCCCTTTTGCCGACGCACGCAACGTTGAGCCCACCAGAATCGGCGGTATCTACGGTCCACTGAAAGAACAATATACTCGCGTCTATACACCGGAGAAGGCCACCGTTATCTTTGCCAAAGCCCTGGCGGACGAGCTTGAACAGATGGGATTCGTGGTGATAGACAAGGTCAGTGCGCCTATTTTGCCTGAGGGAGTGACCATTCTTCGGGAGAGCAGAGCCCTGTTGAGGCTCAACCCCTCTCTCGATATGGCGATTTACGGCCAGATAAGAGTGATGGAGGTCAATTCCTTTTACGGTTACCGCCCAAAACTGAAGGTGAAGATATTCTTGATAAACGTTAGAAAGGAGAAGCTGGTATGGTCCGGTACCGTGTCTTCCAGCCTGGTGGACATTAAGAGCGAAGAAGGGGGCCTCCTTGAAGTGATGTCCGAGAAGCTGGAAGAAGTCATGAACAAGGGCATAAAGGATTTCCTGCGCAGCAAAGAGTTTCGTAAGGTTATAACTTCGTTTTTACAGTAATGAATGAGGGAGTTCGGAAATGCCTTCCCCCAGGGAGATAAAGATAAAAGGCATGGATGAGCCTTATTACAGGGTGGAGTTGCGGGATGAGGCCAGCGGGCTCAGGGCGTTCGTGGTGGTGCACAGCCTGGTGAACGGTATTTCCGCCGGTGGTTTACGCATGCATTCCCGCCTGACAGTGGAGGAGGTGGAGCGGCTGGCGGAGACCATGACGTATAAATTCGCCGTCATGGGTGTCCCCATAGGGGGCGGAAAGTCTGGAATAGTCGGTGATCCTGCGGCTCGAAACAAGAGCAAGCTTATACAGACTTTCGCTATCATGATCCGGCCATTCCTCCGGAGCCTCTATCTCATCGGCGAAGACCTGGGCATCAACGTTAACGACGTGGCCCTCCTCTATGAGACCGCCGAGGTTAATCCCGTCTCAGTGCTGAAAGAGAGGCTGGCCCGGGAGGGAAGGAAGCTGAAAATTCCGGATGACCTTGATATTACCGATACCGAAGGCGACCTGGAGGAGCTTCTTACCGGCCGGGGACTGGCGGAGTGTATAGACGAAGCCTGCCGCTTCTTGAAAATCGATACCGGGAACGCCGCCGTTTCCATTCAGGGCTTTGGCACCGTGGGTGGGAGCGCCGCTCTCTTTTTGAGCGAGCGGGG
>CAYVLI010000080.1:0-9084 GCA_964452105.1 uncultured Nitrospinota bacterium | reverse complement strand
TGTTCGAGGACGAGGAACAGGGGCCGGATGGCCGAACATTTTCCATGCTCTCACTTCTCAAGGAATGGTTTTACGACAAAGAAAAAAATGAGGTTATCTTAAAGATATCGCTTGATGATAAACATGGTGTGGAGCGCATATATCGCCTCAAGCCCGGTGATAGGAGGGAGGGGAGGGGCCGAGCGGCATCTTCCCGGGAAGAGATAGAGCAGGTGCGACGACAGGCCATGGAGGACAGCGGATTCTACGAACTTTCCAGAGGCCTCAGGGAACTCATTTACGACGAAAGAACTTTCCAAGAGTTTCGGGTCAAGGAAGAAGAGTTGAAATATCTGAAACAGGTCGAGCTTCGTGGCACAGGGGGGGAGCCGACAAAAGAGGGCTATCTCTTTGAGTTGGAGCGCCTGCGGCGTGGCCAATACCCCTCAACCGATGATTCATTGCTGCTGCTCAAAGAGAAAAACCCACAACTCTTTGAGCTGGTAAACAAGATTATGGTCTCTGATGAAGACACCCGGGAGAGGGTTCTGAAGGCGATCGGTCCTGCGGTGGACGTTATAATAGACGCTGCTACCTGAAAAGAGTGGCCAGCTTAGTCCGGTTCAGGCCAGGTTCCCTTCGCCATCGAACCTCATTTCGCCTGTTTCACAGTCTATTTTTATATTTTGCTTTTCCTTGAGCTCTTCGAGGCAAGCCTTGGAGGCTTCGAAAATTGAAAGTTCCAGCGTGTTTTTTATATGCACCACGCGCGTATCTTCCGGCTTAACGGGGCCGAGGGTGCTCAGAGCAGAATCCACGGCGCTCTTTTCATCTTCCATTACCATGGGTATTTTGGCCTCGTGGACTGCGTGAGAGGTTATGGCATTCACATTAGTCTGTTGGTAATCCACCCCGTCCAGCAGTTTCCTGGTGGTAAAGTCCGCATAGCCCATGCCCAGGGCGTTCCCCATGGTCTTGTTTGTCAAACCCCGGATTAATATTCTCTTAACGTGCGGCTTTTGCGCCTGCCAGGTATGCATCTCCCCTTTTCTGCCTATGACGTTTGTGTCTAGACCGGAGCCGGCTATGTCCTTTCCTATTTCATCCACTATGAGGAGGTCGATTTCTTCGAGGGGGAGTCTGGCCATGTTTTTCCTGGCTCTTTTCAGGAGCTCTGCTTCTGCCGTGCCATCCTTTATTTGCTCCCGTGTGAGGGCCCTGACCGTTTCCGTTTCTCCACGAGCGTTTTCCACGACTCCGATTCCGGCGATTATTGGAAGCATCTCGAGCGCCAGGACTGCCATCTCGCGCAATACGCTGTGATAGCCGAAATTTGATGCATAGAGGTGAAAATATTTAGCGCCGATGGGTTTGCCCAATCCTGCGACCGTCATTTTATAGAGACCGCTCTCCTGCGCTCCCTCGAAATCGATGTGCGCCTTTATCCTGTTGACCAGAACTATTCCCTGTGCAGCACAGGCATTTCTATCCGCATAGACGGGTATGCCTCTATCCGTTGTTCCTATCAAATCTGCATCGATTGAAGACCGAACGGGCGCACCTGTAAATTCTTCGGTGATGTTGTACTCCCTGAGCAGAGCGGCTTGCCCTTCGGCTTCGGCCCCTCCGTGAGAACCCATGGCGGGAAATATGAAAGGCCTTGCCCCCGCCCCCTTGAGTTCCTCGACCAGCGCTCTGATGACAACTGCCTGATCCCTTATTCCTCTGGCCGAGGCTGCGATGGCTATTTCATCGCCCGGTCTCACGAGTTTTGCGAGCTTTATGCGACGGAGCTCTTTCCGGACTGCACCATCGACGTCGGCGAGGCAGCCTGCAGGGAACTCCTGCCGGATTTTAAACATCCTGGGATAGCTCATGGCTTAATGCCCGCCTCTAAAGCGTGGATCAAATCACCGCTATGGCTTCTGCCTCGATCATCAGGTCGTCATTGGCCAGGCGGTTTATCTCTACGATGGTGCTGGCGGGGTAGTTTCCCCTTTTGAAGTACTCTCTGCGCACCTCGTGTATTTCTTTGAAATGGCTCATATCCGTTACGAAGATGGTGACTTTGACCACATCGTCCATCCCGGCGCCCAATTGATTCAGCACTTTTTTCATGTTTTCCAGGGTCTGCCTGGTCTGCGCCTTGATATCCCCTTTGCCCATTACGCCACCCTTTTCATCGATGGAAGCCTGACCGGAGATAAACAGCAAGTTGGAGAGATCTTTTTTGTCCACCCTGACGGCCTGTGAGAAGGCTACTTCCGTTCCCAAATCCGCGGTGAAAGGTATTATATCTTTCTTCATATTCGTTCTTCCTCCTGACTATGGATGATTTAAGTTACACTGCTTCCTGTTTTTCCCCCTTTTCCTGAGTTAGAGAATTGAGGCTTCTCACCGAAGTAAAGCGTGAGGTGAGGGTAAGGTATTTCTATTCCTGCTTCATCCAGGGCGTCTTTTATCCCCTGGGTCAACTGGTCGACAGCATTTATGTAGTTTTGTCTGTTGATCCAGACCCTCGCCTTGAGGTTTATCCCGGATTCGCCCATGCTCAGGGTAAAAACTTGTGGCGCCGGGTCTTCCAGGACTAAAGGATGAGCTTTAACAAAGCTTGTCGCCACCTCTTTAGCGTAGGATATTTTTTCTTTGTAGGCGATGCTGAAATCTACGTCTATTCTCCTGATGCTGTATTTGGTAATGGTCTTGACCTTACTTTTAAGGATGGTTTCATTAGGGATGCGTAGATAAAGGTTGTCGAACGTGCGGAGTTTCGTAGATATCATGTCCATTGAGAGCACTATTCCAACTGTACCTTCGACGTCTATCACGTCGTCCACCTCGAAAGGTCGCTCCATGAGAAGGAAAAAGCCCGAGATGGCGTTTGATACGGAGGTCTGGGCGGCGAAACCCAATGCCACCGAGAAAAGACCAGCCGCCGCCAGAAGGCCGCTCAGTCTTATCCCGAAGGTGGACAATACCACCATGAGGACGCCCAGGAGTATCAGGTAAGTGGTTATTTTTCTGGCAATAGTCCCTTTATGGTGGTCGAACCGGTCAGTCATGCTCTTTTCTATGGTTTTACCGAGTATTCTTGCGGCAAGAAGTCCGATAACGACTATTACTGCCGCTTTAATGACCCCTGACACGGTTGCGTTAGCGAAAAACTTGGTGAGTTCTTCCATGACTCAGTCTCCTTCGCGGAAGAGTGCGTATCGATGCTCTTCTTTTTACCGGTGTGAATTTATAGTTTAGAAACCGTATTCGAGGCTCCTGCTTCCAGATATGCTTATGCCCAGCAGCTTGTCCATGGTGCTGGTTTCCAACGGCGCAAGATTCTCCAAGACCTTCCTTAAGCCTTGGGTGATGCTATTATCCTGATAGATTATGTCTGCCTCGCTGGCATTCCTGATTTTCATTGCTACTCTGTTAGAAATCAGTTTATCGCCCATGAGGAATAGCATAAGTTTTTCCATTTGAACCAGAACCCTCGTTACTGTTACCGATTGGGTGTAATTGTTCTCCAGCACGAGAGGTAAGGCTGCGCAATAATTCCGCTCCTTGATGGAATCAGGGGTGGTGTACACAGGGGAGTAAATGGCGTTGCAGAATATGCCAGAGAAGGTAGGACCATAGTTGGATTGCATTAGGTGTTCGTCTTTCAGCTCATCCAGCAAGATCGAATCGCTGTTGACTTTGGCCTGAAGCTGAAATTTTATGGGGATATCCGCCAGTATCTCCATTTCCCTCTTGGGCCCGATAATAAGCTCCTGGTTAAGCTTGATCAGGGTGGGGAGGTCATAAAAGACCGGCTGCACGTCGAACATGGCGCTTCTGGTATTAAGGCCGGCATACTTTTCCGTGGAGGTTGCTTCCTGTTTTTTGATCAGCTTCACGATCTCTTCAGAGACCTTAACCAGTTCGTATTCCACATCCATTATGGGTATGGAGATATTGCTTGTTTCGGCGAAACTGAAATTCTTCAATAGGATATGTTCATCGGCGGAGGACATTTGGTTTCCCTCACATTTTAATCAGGGTATAAAAGAGATGCTCTTTCGAATATGCGCATAGTTGTCCTTTCAGAGCTATATTGCTACAATTATGTTTCTCATATTCTTCATCCATTAGCAATTTTAATTTGTTCGCAGTGAAACGGGATTACAGGGGCCATACGGTGGCCACGGCTCTTTTCAAGCTCGGAATGACCTACAGTGGGACGCTTTGGAGAAAAAGGAGCAGATAATGCCGAAAGCGCAGATAGATGATATTCAGGTTTACTATGAAGAAGCCGGAAGCGGGGAAGCGGTGGTTTTTATAACGGGCCTCGCCGGTATCTACAGGGATTGGCGCCTGCAGGCGCCTTACTTTTCGAGGCATTACAGAACTATAGTGCTGGACAACAGGGGGGTGGGCAGGACGGACAAACCCAAAGATGGTTATTCAATAAGGCGTTTCGCCGATGATACGGTCGGATTAATGGACCATTTGAAAGTGGAGAGGGCGCACGTGGTGGGTCTCTCCATGGGCGGGATGATAGCCCAGGAAATGGCGCTGAGCTACCCTTCGCGCGTTGATCGTCTGGCCCTGTGTGTGACCAACTGCGGCCAGAGCCATGCCGTGTTACCGGAGCAGGAAGTCCTGGATGTCATTACTAACCCTACGGGAAAGACCTATGAAGATATAGTAAGGCAGTCTTTACCCATCCTCTTCACCGAGCGATACTTGCAGGAAATGAAAGATGAGGTCGAAACATACGTTCAGGATAAGCTCGATTCTCCCCGACAGACTTTCCATTCCTACAACGGCCAGCTTCAGGCGGCCATGGAGTTCGATTCGTATGATCTCCTGCCTCGTATAGCGCATCACACAATGGTGTTGACAGCGAGCGGGGACGTGCTGGTTCCCCCTGCAAATTCGAAGGTTCTGGCGGATAGAATACCCAATAGCAGGTTGTACATATTCGAAGAAGGCGGGCATATGTTCAACATCGAGCGTTCGGAGGAATTCAACCAGGTGGTCTTAGAATTTTTGTCGCAGTGATTTCAACTCTGCTTGTCCGTTTCTTTCTTATTATTTTTCAGCATGGTCTTAAGAAGTACAATATCCCTGGGGAAAAACAGGTCGAGCGTCCAGTCCAGGGCCACCCTGATTTTCCTTTCCAGCTTCGGCAATTTATTCAGGTAAATGGTCCTCCAGAGCCACCAGGCCAGGAATCCTCTGAATTTGAAGCCTGATATTTCGGCTATTGCCGTACGGCGCCCCAGGGGTACGAACTGCCCGATAGAGGAGAAAACGAATGGCTTTCCAGGTCGCCCGTTTATCGCCGCTGCAATGTTTTCGGCCGCCATTTTCCCCTGCTTCACTGCGTACTGAGCCGTAGGGGGATAAGGGCGGCCCGTTTTAGGGTCATGCGCGTAGGCGCTGTCTCCAACGGCCCAAACACCTGGATAATCGGGCAGTTCGAGGTTCTCATCAGCCACTACCCTCCCTTTTTCCTTCAAGCAGGGAAGTTCCGCCAGTAGAGGGTTGGGCCCGACGCCAGCCGTCCAGACCAGGGTTTTTGTCGGTATGTGGGCGCCATCCTCCAGGTCTGCGCCCTCGTCAGTAGCGTTGATAATAGAGGTCTGCAGCCGGACTTCTATGCCGCTCTTGACGAGACATTTCTGGGCGTATGCGGCGAGGTCTTCGGCGATGCCCGGCATTATTCGTGTTCCCCGTTCAACAAGCATCAACGTTACATCCTCTGGTCTGATGCTGGGATAGAATCTTTTCGCCCTCCGCAAGAAATCGTTGAGTTCAGCGATGAGTTCCACTCCGGCCAGCCCGGCCCCGACTACCACTATCGTTAGCATCTTCCTGCGCATTTCCTGGTCCGGTTCCATGTCGGCGTGTTCCAGCACATCGATAACGTGATTGCGGAGCGTCATGGCATCTGCAAGGGTCTTGAATGAAAAAGCATGCTCTTTAACCCAGGCCAGACCCATGGGACTGGTTACCGAGCCTAACGCCAGGACCAGGTGGTCGAACTCGTAGGAGTATCCGACGCATTTAGGGCAATGGCGGGCTGCAACAACCCTGTTATGAAGATCGATGCTCGTAACTTCGCCGTCGCGAAAACGAGCTTTTTTAAAGAAGGCCCTTATCGGGGCTATTATGTGTTTCGCTTCGATGCCGCTGCCGGCGACCTCCGGCAGCATGGGGGTGAACAGGAGATAGTTGTCCCGGTTCAACAGGGTTATTTGTACATTCTCCTCTCCGGCGAAAATTTTCTCCAGGCGCAAGGCAGCCGTTATTCCGCCGAACCCTCCCCCCAGGATGAGAATACGATGGGTCCCTCTGTTCACATCTTTCATGGTATGCAAGATTCCCTGCAGTATCTATTTGCCATCCCCTGGGTCAATAATCGGTTAATCATTCCTTGTTGGGCTTAAACATAACGTTTTCATATTTCAGGAAATGTAATGGTTGATACGAAAAGACCCAAAATCGGTATTTAGCGAAGGCGGGCGTGGACCCAGGTGATTTCCTTCTTTATACTGATGCTTCGTGGAGCAGGTATTCTTATGCCACCCTGCTCTTGACTTATGTCATTGTTCGAGCATGATAGGGGTTATATTATTATTAAACAGTAATAAAAGATATGCCATAATTAAACAGAGCCTGGTGAGGTAGGAAAAATGTTCAAACGCAAGAATGTAGATGAATCCGCTATCCTGAAAGCATTGAGCAACGTTCTGGACCCGGACCTGAAGAGGGACATCGTATCCCTTAACATGGTAAAAGACGTTAAGGTGGATAACTCGAAGGCCAGCTTTACCATCGAGCTGACCACGCCGGCCTGTCCACTCAAGGAGAAGATAAGGGGCGATGCAGAGAGTGCGGTGAAAGAGATTCCCGGAATCGATGCGGTGGAAATAAACATGACCGCCAGCGTGAAGCAGGGCAAGCTGTTTTCCGACAAGAAGGCTCTCGAGGGAGTCAAACACATAATAGCCGTGGCCAGCGGCAAGGGAGGGGTTGGCAAGTCAACCGTGGCCGTTAACCTCGCGCTGTCGCTGCAGGCGACGGGGGCGGCTGTGGGCCTGATGGATGCGGATATTTACGGCCCAAGCGTCCCCATGATGATGGGGATAAATCAGAAACCAGGGATGAACCAGGACAAGAAAATCATCCCCGTAATCAGTAATGGTCTTAAGCTCATGTCCATAGGCTTTCTGCTGGCGGATAACGGCGGGCCGATTATCTGGCGGGGGCCTCTCATATCCCAGGTAGTCAGGCAGTTCCTGCACGACGTGGATTGGGGCGAGCTCGATTACCTGGTCATAGACCTCCCGCCAGGCACTGGCGACGCGCAGCTCACGCTGTGCCAGGCGGTTCCGCTCACCGGAGCCATCATTGTCACCACCCCTCAGGACGTCTCCCTCCTGGACGCCAGGAGGGGGCTGCAGATGTTCCAGCAGGTTAAAGTGCCCGTGCTGGGGATCGTGGAGAACATGAGCTATTTCGTTTGCAGCCACTGTAACGAGCGCACGGATATCTTCCGTACCGGAGGGGGCAGGCGCACCTCGGAAGAGCTGGAGATAGCCTTCCTGGGAGAGATACCCATCGACCCGGCAATCTGTACCGGCGGAGACTCAGGCGAACCCATAGTCAGAGCACATCCGGAATCACCCCAGACGGAACGTTTCGAGGAGATAGCCGGCAACGTGGCGGCGAGGCTGAGCGTCCTGGCCCTGGCCGGAGAAAAAGCGTCCGCCCCTGTTAAAAGTTAAATAAACCTGCAAATCCTTCCGAATGCAGCCCCCAGGGGCGGATTAATCCTACCAGGCTTGGGCTGGACTAAATCGGTTTAATGGAGCAGTTCGACGATTTGAGAGATTTCGGAAACATCCTCGAGCTTACCGAGGGCATCAACTATTTCTCTTCAAATCGGACGATACTCCGGCTTGAAGCGCTCCCATCCCACTTCGGGATTAACCGAACATTTCGTTCCTATCCCCTCTCCGAAGGAGGTGACGCACTTATAGCAAAATATGCATCTGGTGATTTCATCAGACCGGTCCCCTTTCGCTTTGAGAGGCCATGAGGGATCGGCAAGCAGCGCCCTGGAGAGAGATACGATATCCACCAACCCATCCTTGAGGGCGGCATCGGCCGATTCCGGAGCATGAAAGTTGGGGCAGATGACCGGGACTCTGGAGACTTTCTTCACTTCCCGCGCCTCCCTGAGGATTACCCCTTCCTCCTCCGGGAACATCCATCTGAGTGCTCCATTCCAGCCCGAAGAGAGGTGGATGTAATCGATTCCCTCATCCACGAGGATGGGAACTATCTTGAGCGTATCCTCCAGGGTCAATCCGCCCTCAGTATGCTCATCCCCGCTGATTCGGTAACCGATAACGAAATCGTCTCCCAGCGCCTCCCGTGATTTTCTTATGATGTTAATCGGCAGCGTCAGCCGTTTGAAGAAATCCCCGCCATACTCGTCATCCCTCCGGTTGGACAGGGGAGAGACGAACTGTGCCAGGAGGTAGCCGTGTGCGCCGTGTATTTCTATCCCGTCGAAGCCGGCGTTCTTTACTATCCGGGCGGCCGCCGCAAACAGGTCTTCCAGATGCGCCGTTTCCTCCTTAGTAAGGCCCCTGGGGGATTTTGAGCTGCGCCCCTCGGCGCCCTTCATCTGCCGGGGAGCGCTGCCCTCTGCTATGGTATAGTTGATTGCAGACGGCGCTACCAGGTCTTTCCCGTCCCATCTGTTCGATCCCTGTCTCCCTATTCCCAGGCTCAATTGAACAACCGCCTTCGCCCCGAAGCGATGGATGGCCTGGGCGAGAGCAGCCCACTCGCCCACCTGACGGTCATCGTGAATCGTCAGTATCCTGGGCAGTGCGGCTGAGTACAGATTTTGAACCACGGTATGCTCTACGATTATTAAACCCGCTCCCCCTTTTGCGCGGGCGACGTAATGGCAGATGTTCTGGTCCGTGAGGTCTCCTTCGATGGTGCAGCTTCCCATTCCCGTGGGGGCGAATGCGACCCGGTTCTTGAGCTTCAGACCCGCCAATGTGAAAGGTTCGAAGAGGTACGGAAAAGCAGTCAAGTCGG
>CAYVLI010000079.1:5246-9102 GCA_964452105.1 uncultured Nitrospinota bacterium | reverse complement strand
TTGTTTACATGATTTTAAAACCCCTCGAAAAGGATTTGGAAAATGAAAAGCGACGCTATAAAAAAAGGCCCGGAACGAGCCCCCGTAAGAGCCCTCCTCTATGCCACCGGTTTCTCCCGGAGCCAGATGGAAAAGCCGCTTATAGGGCTGGTCTCCAGCGCTACAGATATAATACCTGGCCACATAGGCATGAAGGAACTGGAGCGGTTCATAGAGAAAGGAGTGCACAGCGCGGGCGGGTATCCCTTTTTGTTTTCGGTTCCGGGGATTTGCGACGGGATTACCATGGGCCATAGAGGGATGCACTATTCTCTTCCCAGCCGCGAATTGATAGCGGACATGGTGGAATCCGTCATGGAAGCGCATTGCTTCGACGGCCTGGTGATGCTTACCAATTGTGACAAAATCACCCCTGGAATGCTCATGGCCGCCGCCAGACTGGATGTGCCCGCCATAGCCATCACGGCGGGACCGATGCTCTCCGGTCGGCATCGGATGCAGAGGCTCTCCCTGGTGAGGGATACCTTCGAAGCCGTTGGCCGGTACCAGAGAGGGGAGATAGATGAGAATGAACTGGCTTGCCTGGAGGAAGAAGCCTGTCCCGGAGCCGGTTCCTGCCAGGGTCTTTACACTGCCAATACCATGGCATGCGTGACCGAGGCCATGGGGATGTCGCTGGCCGGCTGCGCTACGGCGCTGGCCGTCTCCTCCAGGAAAAGACGCATGGCTTTCGAGACCGGCGTTCGTGCCGTGGAGCTGGTGAAAGAAAGCGTGAATTCCAGAAGTATAATGACCGAAGCGGCTATCAGGAACGCTATCATGGTGGATATGGCCCTGGGCGGATCCACGAACACCGTTCTGCACATCCCTGCCATAGCTCATGAGGCTGGGGTGGAACTGGACCTGGAAGTCTTCGATGAAATAAGCGCATCGGTCCCCCAGATAGCCTCTCTAAGGCCCGGCGGCGAACATTTCATGGAAGACCTGGAATACGCAGGCGGCATTCCCTCCGTATTGAACAGGTTGAGGGACAGATTAAAAGATGTCCCCACGGTATCCGGACCGACCATCAGGCAGATAGCGGAAAGCGCCCAGGTCTTCGACCAGGAAGTAATAAGAACCCCGGACAACGCTTACAACAAGGAGGGCGGCATAGCCATCTTGAAGGGAAGCCTCGCTCCTCAAGGCGCCGTGGTTAAACAGTCGGCCGTGAGCCTGACCATGCGAGTGTTCACAGGCAGGGCAAGGACGTTCGATTCGGAAGAAGAGGCCATGAAAACCATCATGGAGGGGGATATTAAGAGCGGGGATGTGGTTGTAATAAGATATGAAGGCCCCAGGGGAGGGCCGGGAATGAGAGAAATGCTTTCTCCCACATCCGCCATCGTGGGAATGGGGCTCGATGATTCCGTGGCTCTCATCACTGACGGCCGCTTCTCAGGGGGCACACGCGGTCCCTGCATAGGGCACGTTTCTCCAGAGGCCATGGAGGGAGGGCCCATAGCCATCATACAGGATGGAGATGAAATCAGCATAGACATACCCGCCAGGAAGCTGGACCTTCTGATAGATGAAAAAGAACTCTCCGGAAGAATGAAGGATTGGAGCCCGCCGCCGCCCAAAATAACTTCGGGTTACCTGGTACGATACAGCAAACAGGTGACCTCTGCCAGTACAGGGGCGGTGCTGAACCCATGAGAATGCCCCGGCCTGAGCGCCTTAAATGTAATAAGCGCCCTCTAAAGCCCGTTATATCCATGAGGAAAATGCAAACGAGATGAGAATAGGAGCGGAAATATTCCTGGACTGCCTGAGCAGGGAAGGGGTGACCCACATCTTCGGGTTCCCCGGTGGAGTGGTGCTCAAGCTGTACGACCTGCTGATGGACAGTCCGCTAAAACATATTCTGACCAGGCATGAGCAGGCGGCGGCCCATGCGGCGGATGGATATTCCCGTTCCACCGGAACGGTGGGCGTCTGTCTGGCCACCTCGGGTCCCGGAGCCACCAACCTGGTTACGGGCATAGCCACGGCTTACATGGATTCGGTGCCTCTGGTGGCCTTTACGGGCCAGGTGCCCACCAGGCTCATAGGCGGTGACGCTTTTCAGGAAGCTGACATAGTAGGCATTACCAGGCCCATCACCAAGCATAACTTCCTGGTCAAGGATACCAACGACCTGGCCAGGACCATCCGTGAGGCCTTCCATATCGCCGGAACCGGAAGACCCGGCCCGGTGCTGGTGGACCTGCCCAGGGATATGCTCGAGTCCACCACCTCTACCAGGTATGTATTTCCCAGGAACGTTGAAATAAGGGGTTACAAGCCCGTTTACGAAGGAAACCCCGGGCAGGTGCGTCGCGCCGCCGATATGATTCTGCGCTCCCGTCGGCCTGTAATATACGCCGGAGGCGGGATAATAATCTCCGGAGCGTCAAAGGAATTGGTCCAGCTCGCCGGACTCGCCAACATACCTGTTACCACGACCCTCATGGGGCTGGGAGGGTTCCCGGCAAGCAACCCTCTTTTCCTGGGCATGCTGGGGATGCATGGCACCTACCCAGCCAATATGACCGTGAGCTATTCGGACCTGATAATAGCGGTGGGGGCGCGTTTCGACGACCGCGTCACGGGAAAGATCGAAGAATTCGCTCCCGAAGCCAAGGTAATACATATAGATATAGACCCCTCCGCCATAAGCAAGAACATAAAGGTGGATATACCCATAGTTGGAGATGCCAGGAACATTCTGAAGAAGCTCATCGCCGAGCTTAAAAGGCATACCGACGCCAACTGGAAAGATATCTCCAAAGACTGGTCGAAAAAGGTAAAAAGCTGGGTTAGGGAACATCCTCTCGAATATCTGGACAGCGATGAAGTGATAAAACCTCAAAGAGTGGTGAAGGAAATCTACCGGCTCACTAAAGGAGAAGCCATAGTGACCACGGACGTGGGTCAAAACCAGATGTGGGCCGCCCAGTATTACAAATTTGAAAAACCCCGCCGGTTTCTCACCTCCGGCGGCCTGGGGACGATGGGCTACGGGCTTCCTGCAGCCATAGGGGCTCAGGTAGGCAATCCCGAGAGCCTGGTATTCGTGATCGCTGGGGACGGAAGTTTTCAGATGAACAGCCAGGAGCTCATAACCGCCGTTCAGTACGAACTCCCCATTAAGGTGGCGATACTGAACAACGGATTCCTGGGCATGGTCAGGCAATGGCAGGAGCTCTTTTTCAATCGAAGGTATTCTGCGACCGACCTCGAAGTATCGCCCGACTTCGTGGAGCTCGCCAGGGCATACGGCGCTGTGGGGATAGGAGCGGAAATGCCTTCGCAAGTTGCAGCAGTAATAAAAGAAGCCATAAATACTCCGGGGCCGGTAGTCATGGATTTCCGCGTGGACCGTGAGGAGAACGTATTTCCCATGGTACCCGCAGGAGCGGCCATAAGAGACATGCTCCTGGGACCCCCGGAAAAGAAAAAGCGAAGGTAGTAGAGAAGCTTCCATGGAAGAAAAAGGCAATCAGCAGAGACACATACTCTCCGTCCTCGTGCAAAACAAGTTCGGAGTTTTATCCAGGGTGGTCGGTTTGTTCAGCGGCAGGGGCTACAACATAGAGAGCCTCTCCGTTGCGCCTACCGAGGAACCTTCGCTGTCGCGGATTACCATCGTCACCAACGGAAGCGAGGACATCCTGGAGCAGATATACAAACAGCTCAATAAACTGATCGACGTCATCAAGGTTGTTGACACCAACAGCGAAAGCCATGTTGACAGGGAGATGGTTCTGGTCAAAGTGCGCGCGGATTCATCGGTCAGGGCCGATGTCCTGAGAGCCGCCGATATCTTCAAGGG
>CAYVLI010000079.1:0-5146 GCA_964452105.1 uncultured Nitrospinota bacterium | reverse complement strand
AATGGAGAAAGACGACAATGGCAAAAATCTATTATGACGAAGACACGAGCCTGGACGTATTGGCTGGAAAGAAGATCGCAGTAATCGGTTTCGGCAGCCAGGGGCACGCCCATGCAGGTAATCTCAGAGACAGCGGAATGGACGTGGTGGTAGGGCTGCAGCCCGGAAGCGCATCCAGGGAGAGAGCCGAAAAGGACGGCCATCAAGTTCTGGATACCGCAGAGGCGGCCAGGGCCGGCGACATAATAATGATACTCATTCCGGACGAGAAACAAAAGAAGGCTTACGATGAGGAGATTTCATCAGGGCTTAAGCCGGGAAAGGCATTGGCTTTCGCTCACGGGTTCAACATACACTTCAATCGGATAGTCCCTCCGGAAGACGTTGATGTCTTCATGGTAGCCCCCAAGGGGCCAGGCCATCTGGTCAGAAGGGTGTATCAAGAGGGCGCAGGGGTGCCCTGCCTCCTGGCTCTTCACCAGGACGCTACCGGTAAAGCCCGGGACATAGCTCTGGCCTACGCCAGAGGCATTGGAGGCACCAGGGCGGGAGTGATAGAGACCACCTTCAAGGAAGAGACCGAGACGGACCTCTTCGGAGAGCAGGCGGTCCTTTGCGGCGGCATCACCGAGCTGGTGCGCGCCGGCTTCGATACCCTGGTGGAAGCGGGATACCAACCGGAGATAGCATACTTCGAATGTTTGCACGAACTAAAGCTCATAGTGGACCTCATCTACGAAGGGGGTATTAAAAACATGCGCTACTCGGTCAGCGATACCGCTCAGTACGGAGACCTGACCCGCGGCAGGAGAGTGATAGATGAGCATGTCAGGGAAGAGATGAAAAAAATCCTCGCCGAAGTGCAGTCCGGCCAATTCGCCAGGGAGTGGATTCAGGAAAATGAGAACCGGCGGGAAGTCTTCGATGCTCTCACCAGGAAAGACGAGGAACATCTCATAGAGAAGGTAGGCGAAGAGCTCCGGGGTATGATGCGCTGGATAAAGAAATGAAAATCCCAATAAGGATCAAATATGCGGTAAGGCGTGGAGTTGCGTTCCGCATCATGAATCCTGACGCGAGAGCAGTAGCGACATGACCTGGTTTCGAAAGATAAAGAGCCCCCTCGCCAGGGTGGGCGAGAAAAAGGTCCAGATGCCCGAAGGCCTATGGGTAAAGTGTGAAGGCTGCAAGGAGATAGTTTACAAAAAAGAGGTGGAGCGCAGGATAAACGTTTGCCCCAAATGCAATTATCATTTCCGTATCAGCGCCAGAGAGCGTATAGCCCAGTTAATCGACAAAGGAGCTTTCCAGGAAATGGATGTCGGCCTCGCCTCTCTGGACCCGCTTTATTTCAAGGATTCCATGAGATACCCCGACCGGCTCAAGGCGGCCATCAAGAAGACGGGGCTGAAAGAAGCAGTCATCTGCGGCCAGGGGGAGCTGGAAGGTATCCCGCTGGAAGCCTGCATCTTCGAATTCAATTTCATGGGCGGGAGCATGGCCTCCGTCGTGGGCGAGAAAGTCACCAGGGCCATCGAGCGCAGCATGGAGGGGAACAGGCCTCTGGTAATAGTGAGTTGCTCCGGAGGAGCCCGGATGCAGGAGGGCATCTTCTCCTTGATGCAGATGGCAAAGACCAGCGCCGCCCTTGCCCGGTTGTCCAGCGCGGGTGTGCCTTACATATCGGTCTTGACCAATCCCACCACAGGAGGCGTCACGGCTTCCATCGCCATGCTCGGAGACGTTGTAATGGCTGAACCTGGCGCGCTCATAGGGTTTGCGGGCCCCAGGGTCATAGAGCAGACCATCAGACAGAGCCTCCCTGAAGGCTTCCAGAGGGCTGAGTTTCTGCTCGAGCACGGCATGCTGGACATGGTGGTGGAACGCAAAGTAATGAAAAGCACCATAGGCCAGGTGCTCCAACTGTTAGCCTGAAGAGAGTCCGGTGTCTCAAGCATACCAGGCCGCCGTCGGCTACCTATATTCGCTGCACAGGTTCGGAATAAAATTAGGTCTCTCCAACATCCGAAACCTTTTGCGAGCCTCAGGCAACCCTCAGGAGAGGGCGCCGGTAATACACATCGCAGGAACCAACGGCAAAGGCTCGGTAGCCGCGTTCATCCAATCCATACTGCGCCGTCAGGGATATAAAGCAGGGCTGTTTACATCACCCCACCTCCAGGAATTTCGCGAGCGCATCCGCATAAACGATGAATACATCTCACAGGAAGACATGGTGCGCCACTATATGCGGATAAGGAGAACTCTTGAACGAAATGCGGGCGATTTCGACCCTCCGGCCCGCGTCACCTTCTTCGAGTTCGCCACCGCCATGGCCTGCTCCTACTTCGCCGAACAGGGTGTGGACTTCGCAATCATGGAAGTGGGCCTCGGAGGAAGACTGGACGCCACCAACGTAGTACACCCCCTCCTCACAGTAATTACAAACATTCAATATGACCATACCCATTATCTGGGCCGGACGCTTGGAGAGATAGCCAGGGAAAAGTGCGGGATAATCAAAGAGGGTGTTCCCGTGGTGACATCGCCTCAAATAAGTGCAGCCCGGGAAACGATCGCTGAAGTAGCGGCAAGGAGCGGTTCGCCGCTGACATGGGGCGAGAAGGATTACCGGTGGAAGAGGACGGAGTTTTCTCTGGAGGGCCAGACGTTCGACTACCGGGAACGGGATAAGAAGCTCGAAGGGTTGAGGATCCGCCTCCTCGGGGGACATCAGGCGGGCAATGCCGCGCTGGCGGTAGCGTCCTGCCTGAGGCTGGAAGAGGCCGGTTACAGTATTACCGAAGAGGCGCTGCGGGAAGGGCTTGAGAACACCTCCTGGCCGGGCCGGCTGGAAGTGGTCTCCAGAGAACCCTGCGTGATACTGGACGGCGCCCATAACCCTGCGGCGGCCAGGGTTCTGGTAGACGCGATGAAAGAGATGTTTCCCCGGGCAAATCCGGTGCTTGTCTTCGGAGCCATGGCAGACAAGGATTATTCAAACATGCTGGCCGAGCTTGTTCCAATGGCCAGGCGGGTGATACTGACCAGGCCCGATATGGCTCGCTCTGCGGACACTCGAACTCTGAGGGAATCGGCTTCCCTGCACGGTATAGATGTCCGCACGGCTGGAACGGTGGCCCGGGCGATGGATATGGCGATGGAAGGCGTCCATCGGGAAGACGTGGTCCTGGTCACAGGATCGCTCTTCCTGGTGGGAGAAGCCAGGCGCTGCCTGAGATTTCAAGATGCGTGAAGCGCCGTATCGAGCATACGGCGCAATGGAACGCCCTGCCTTCGATAAAAGCAATCTGTTTAGCCAGAGGATTACCCGAAAGAAATATGCTTTAGGAGCCGGCGCAAGGATGCTGCTTCCACCACTCCATAAGATGTCGGGATAAATCCATGAGGAGCATTGCCAGCTTACTGATAACGGCGCTTTTGTGCTTCACTTTCGTTGTATCCGGCGCCATATTTGCTGCACCGCAAGCCCGGGCCGAGGAGAAGCTGCCGCTTGATATCCATGCGGATGAGGTGGTCTGGGACAGAAAAAATGGCGTTATCACGGCCAGAGGGTTCGCTCACGCAACGTACGGCGAGCACTTCCTCGCGGCGGACTACATGGAATACCACAAGGCCGCGGGAAACCTCGAAGCCAGGGGCAACGTAGTCTTCGAGTATGATGACACGAGAGTGTTCGCGCGGCGTCTGGACTTCAACGTCAACACCAATCTGGGCGTTCTCTACGATGCAGAGGGGTACATCGAAGGAGCTTATTTCATTATCGGTAAAACGGTGGAGCGGATAAGCCAGACCGAATACAAGCTTAAGGACGGTTCGCTCACCACGTGCCGATGCGATAATCCCGCCTGGTTGGTTACCCTCAAGCAGGGTACGCTGCACATAAACAGGTTTGCGGTTCTCCGAGGCGTGACCTTCAGGGTCAAAGGGAAACCGGTGGTATCGCTGCCCATCGCCGTCGTTCCGGCCAAGACCGAGAGATCCACAGGCTTCTTATTCCCATCCCTGGGTACGTCCAGCCTGGACGGGTTCACGGTGATGAACAAATTCTTCTGGGCCATAAACGAGCAGTCTGACGCTACCTTCGGTCTCGATTATCTGAGTGAGCGGGGCTTTAGGCCCAGCCTGGAGTACAGATATATCCTCTCCAGAAACTCGAGGGGCAAGATATTCGGTTCCATTCTCGATGACCGGGTGAGAGACACCACCTTCTACAGAGTGCGGGGTGAACATTACCAGCGTTTCAGGAATGACGTGGTGAGCATGGGTAAAATAGACCTGGAGAGTGCGGTGAGTCCTTCCAGAACTTTTGATCTGGATGTGGAGAGCAGGGCCAAAGTGCGCACCGACTCTTTCCTCTATGCGAGAAAGAACTGGGAGCGCCGTGCGCTTCAGATGGAGAACCGTTTTTTCAAAGGAACCATCGAGAAGGGAACCCCCTCTTTTGCAACCCTCCCCGAACTAACTTTCCTGAACGTCAGGGAGAAGCTGTTCGAAACGCCGCTCTATTACGACTTCAGCCTGTCGGGAGCGAATTTCATCGAGGAACTGCCGGGCGGCGAAAACAGGAACCTCTCCCGTTTAGACTTCTTCCCCAGGTTGACCTTCCCCGTAAATTCACTCTCCTGGTGGGATTTCACCCAGAGCATGGGTTTCAGAGAGACGGTTTACAGCGAACAGAGGGGAAGCGAGAAGCCCTTGAGTCGGGAACTGTTATTTCTCCAATCCACGCTGGAAGCGCCGCGCATTTACAGGAGCTATAACTTGCAGGTGGGGCGAATAGACCGCCTGGTGCACATAGTGGAGCCGGTAGTAACTTACAGGTGGGTCAGCGATATCGGCAGGGGGGTAGAAGGGCGTCTCCTTGATTTCGACGAGGTAGATGATTTCGGCGCCTCCAACGTCATCTCCTATGCCTTTACCAATCGCTTCATAGTTAGAGAAACGGGGGAATCGGGCAGAAGCAGGGTTAGAGAGATGGCTCGCATTACCCTGTCCCAGAGCTACGATATAAGGGAAGAAAGAAAACGAATACGAGGCAAAGAGCCCCTGTCCCAAATGCTCATCGACGTGGAGACCTGGGTAGTGCCCGCGCTCCGGGTCAATTTCGACGGGCTGTACGACT
>CAYVLI010000078.1:4475-9133 GCA_964452105.1 uncultured Nitrospinota bacterium | reverse complement strand
AAGGAAATCATAGTCGTGGACGATTGCTCGACCGACCGGACGCGCATGATCCTGGAAAACATGAAAGAGAGCTGCGGGGACATGCTTAAAATAATTTACCATGAGAGTAACCGCGGGAAAGGAGCAGCTCTGAAATCCGGATTCTCAGTTGCCGACGGAGATATTGTAATCATTCAGGATGCCGACCTGGAATACGACCCCGAGGAATACCCGAAATTATTGAAGCCGATTCTGGATGGCAAGGCCGACGTCGTTTATGGGTCGAGGTTCACAGGGGAAGGCCCCCATCGCGTACTCTATTTCTGGCATTATATGGGCAACAAGCTGCTCACCCTTCTATCAAACGTATTCACCAACATGAACCTCACGGATATGGAAACATGCTACAAGGCCTTCAAAAGGGAAGTATTGTCTCAGATTAAACTTAAAGAGAACAGGTTCGGATTTGAACCGGAGGTAACGGCCAAAATAGCCCAGCTGAATTGCAGAATCTATGAAGTGGGTATCTCTTACTCTGGTCGCACCTACAAGGAAGGCAAGAAGATAAACTGGAAGGACGGATTCAGGGCGCTATGGTGCATAATAAAATACGGAATTTCTTCTTAGGTTCTACGTGCGGATATGAATGATACTATCTTTTTAATAGAAGACGAACAACCCATCATAGAGTTGTTGGAGTATAACCTCAGCCGAGAAGGCTACCAGGTCGAGTACAAGACGGACGGTGAGGCGGGGCTGGCCTACCTGAAGGACCATCCCGTTGACCTGGTGATCCTGGACCTCATGCTTCCCGGCGTTCAGGGAATCGACATCTGCCGCACCCTCAGAGAACAGAGCCATACTAAGGCGTTGCCCGTAATAATACTTACCGCCAGGGCCGAGGAGGCGGACAAAGTCCTGGGACTTGAGATGGGGGCGGACGACTACGTTACCAAACCCTTCAGCGTGCGCGAGTTGGTGGCCAGGATACATGCGCTGCTGCGCCGCTCCCGGGCGTTAAGTCAAGAAACAGATGGTGAGCCGGCAGTCTTAACCCGCGGAGACATTATCATCGATCAGGCTGCATACAAAGTTACCGCCGGTGGGAAACAACTCTGTCTGAGCCCCACCGAGTTCAAGCTTCTGAAAGTGCTGATATCCCGGCAGGGCCGCGTATATACCCGGGAAGAACTTCTGGACAGGGTTTGGGGCAACGACGCCTTCGTGGAGCCGCGGACCGTGGACGTACACGTACGCCGCCTGCGCGCCGCCATAGAGCCAGACCCTCAAAATCCACGCTGGATAAAGACCATTCGCGGGGTGGGGTACACCTTCGAGGAGTCGCAGGGGTGAGGCATCGGCTGGCGGTAAGGCTTCAGGGCACCTATCTGCTCGTAATACTCATCTTCCTGCTCATCGCAGGCTTATACCTCCACCAGACCCTGAAAAGATTCTACACCGACCAGACGACCAGTCACCTCCTCGTCCAGGCCCGCCTTGTCCTGCAGCAGATAGACGCTTCAGAATATGGCAGGCGCAATGACGAACTCGCCCGGAAACTCAAGTCAGTCACCGGCTCACGGATAACCCTCATAGGGCCGGACGGCAAGGTCTGGGCCGACTCGGATGAAAACTCCGCAGTCATGGAGAACCATCTATATCGCCCCGAAGTCCAGCAGGCCCTCCGTCAGCCGTACGGGGTAAGCATCCGCCACAGCAAGACCGTGGGCATCGACTTCATGTACGCGGCCATCCCCATCCGCGAAGGAGAGCGACTCGAAGGATTTATCAGGGTGGCCTTGCCCCTGACCGAACTTAACGCAGGCATTTCAGTTATCCGGAGGAAGTTTTTTTACGCCTTTCTCGTCGCCTCCCTCATCGCCGTTTTCATAGGCTATGCCTACTCCAGAACCATAACGAAGCCGATAGCCGCCATTGCACGCTTCACCGGGCGCATAGCCGAAGGCCACCTCGGCGAGAGGCTGAGCATAATTTCCCGGGATGAAATAGGCCAGCTTGCCAGTCAGGTAAATACCATGGCGGGGGAGTTGGAAAAGACCATCCATCTCATCCAGAGCGAGAAGACCAAAGTAGAAGCCATATTGAAAAGCCTCAGAGACTCAGTCCTGGTCGTGGATGACAGGAGTAATATACTGTCCGCCAACCCGGCGGCAGAATCCCTTGTGGGGCTCGGGGAATCGAATCTGACAGGGCGCTCGTTGACCGAAATATTCCGTAATCCCGCGCTGGATGAGCTTTTCAACAAAGCCCGAAAAGAGCACAGTCCCGCCGAACAGATAGTGAACCTCAAGTTCCCCCGGGAAATTGAGCTGGAAGTAAGTGTGGCCAGGGTGGAAGAAGAGGCGGAGGCAGCGCCGCGTTTCATCATTACGGCGCGCGACATCACCCTGCTACGAAGACTTGAGAAAATGCGAGTGGACTTCGTGGCCAACGTCTCACACGAGCTCAGGAGCCCGCTCACCGCTATTCGCGGCTTCATCGAAACACTTCAGACCGGTGCTTTAGTCGACAGGTCCGACGCAGAGAGATTCCTGCATATTATGTCCGCTCAGACGGAGCGGCTTACCAGACTGCTTGACGACCTGCTGACCCTGTCCAACATAGAGTTAGGAAAAGTGGAGCTGCGGCTCCGCCCGATTAAACTTCGGGAAGTGGTGCAAGAGTGCTTCGCCACCCTGGAAAAGAAAGCCGTAGACGGCAGCGTCGAGCTAAGAACAGGCGACTTAGAAGACACACCCGATGTCAACGCAGACCGGGACAGGTTGATGCAAATCCTCATCAACCTGATAGACAACGGCATAAAGTTCACCACTCCCGGTGGAACGGTAATCGTCTCCGCCCGGACTTTGCCTGCCGGAGGAGAAACTGTAACGCCGATGATAGAGATATCTGTTGCCGATACCGGCATAGGAATTCCCGCGAGAGACCTCCCTCGCATTTCCGAGCGCTTCTACCGCGTGGATAAAGCCAGAAGCCGCGAGCTAGGAAGCACCGGCCTGGGACTCGCAATCGTTAAACACCTGGTTATCGCCCACGGCGGCAGCTTCAAAATAGAGAGCGAGATAAGGCAGGGCGCCACCGTCCGCATCACCCTCCCCCGAGCCTGACATAATCATAATCTCTTTAACCTCCTTTTAACAGTCCCGTCATCTTCCTGTAACATTTTACCCTCATACTTAAGAAAGAAAAAACAACCTCTTAACTTCAAAAACAGGAGAACCTGCAGCTATGTCAAAAATATGGAGCGCCATCATTGTCTGTGGCATCCTCTCAATGTCTCCATCATTATCCCTGGGCGGAGGGTTCCTGCAAGTCAAGGGCAGCGATACCATGGTCAATCTTGTCCAGCGTTTGGCCGAGGTTTACATGGAAAAACATCCCTCTGCCTCCATAGCAGTCACCGGCGGAGGGTCCGGCACGGGCATTGCGGCGTTGATAAACGGCAAGCTGGACATAGCCGACTCCTCTCGAAAAATCAAGGCCAAGGAAATCGACCGGGCGCGGGCCAGGGGAATCGAACCCGTCGGCTTCGTCATCGCCATGGACGGTTTATCCGTCATCACGCACTCCTCGAACCCGCTCGAATCGCTCACGGTAGAGCAAGTAGGCAGAATATTCAGAGGAGAGATAACCAACTGGAACCAGATCGGCGGCCCGGACATGCCAATATCCTTGTACGGCCGACAGAGCAACTCGGGCACGTTCGTTTACTTCAGGGACCACATTCTCAAGGCGGATTACTCTTCCCGGATGAAGCGCATGAACGGCAACGCCCAGATCGTGGAAGCCGTGAGGCGAGACCACGGAGGAATAGGTTACGTGGGAGTGGGCTATGTGAAAGACCAGTCAACCGGTCAGGCGGTTGAAGGCATAAGGCCTCTCATCATAAGCAGAGAGAAGGGGGCGCCTGGAGTCAGTCCTCTGGACGCAGCGGCCGTGGAGTCCGGCGAATATCCCATCGCCAGACCTCTATATCAATATTCCAATGGGAAACCCACAGGCGCCGCCGGGGATTTCATAAGATGGGAAACGGGTCAAGAGGGTCAAAAAGTAGCCGTGGAAATGGGCTTCTTCCCCATCGCGGCAGAGTATAGAGAGCAGAACAACCTGAATATGGGAAAGTCCAAAGAAACCCGTTGAAGCAAAAAGGCATGGCTTATGAAACTATTCAAGCCATTCGATGATGACCTTAAAATTCCGGTGCTGGACAAAATCGTTGAACCATCAGTAGAAAGGCGCTCGACCGGCGGGATAACATATTCGGGCCAAAACCGAAGCGCCAGACTGAAGCGCTGGAAGGAGAGGGCCATAAAAATATTTTTCACCGTCCATGGGAGCCTGGCCATTCTCATCCTGATGGGCATCTTTGTGCTCCTGTTGATGAAAACCCTGCCCGTCTTCAAAGAGGTCTCCCTGAGCCGGTTTTTTCTCAGCGCCGATTGGAACCCCTCCGGATATGAACGAGAGACTTACGGCCTTCTGGCCATGATAATCTCCACCTTGATGGTATCCGTAGGAGCCATGATAATAGCCATCCCCATAGGCATAGGCTGCGCCGCATACCTGGCCGAGGTGGCCCGTCCGAGGGTGAGAGAGGTGCTCAAGCCCGTTCTGGAATTGCTGGCTGGAGTGCCCTCCGTGGTGGTGGGATTTCTGGG
>CAYVLI010000078.1:0-4375 GCA_964452105.1 uncultured Nitrospinota bacterium | reverse complement strand
GGCTCTGTGTGTTGATCGTGGCGGCGATACTTTTTCTCATCATCTTCGACATCGCTTCCAAGGGCGCGGGAGTCGTTGATTGGGAGTTCCTGACCCAGCCGCCGCGCCAGGGAATGACCGAAGGAGGCATCTTCCCCGCCATCGTGGGTACGGCGTACGTCAGCCTGATCACGGCATTCTTCGCCGTGCCCATGGGAATCGCAGCGGCCATTTATTTAAATGAATACGCTCATCAGGGGATTTTAACCCGTCTCATCCGTCTGGCCATCAGGAATCTCTCAGGTGTTCCCTCCATCGTTTACGGGCTTTTCGGGCTGGCGCTTTTCGTTCAAATAATGCGCTTCGACGCGAGCATCCTGTCCTCGGGTCTCACGCTTGGCCTCCTCACGCTCCCCATGATAATCACTGCCAGCGAAGAGGCTCTCAAGAGCGTGCCCGGGAGCTATCGTGACGGGGCCCTGGCCCTGGGCGCCACCCACTGGCAGGCCATAAGGACGAACGTGCTGCCCTATGCTGTTCCCGGGATGCTCACCGGTACCATCCTCGGCCTGGCCAGAGCGGCAGGCGAGACTGCGCCCATACTGTTCACCGGCGTGGCCTTCTACATGCCCTCGCTTCCCGGGAGCGTATTTCAACAGTTCATGGCTCTCCCTTACCACCTGTACATCATGTCCACCCAGCACCATGCCATAGAAGCGGTGAGGCCCCTCGCCTATGGCACTGCTCTGGTGCTTCTGCTTTTCGTGCTTCTGCTGAATTTAGGAGCCATCATGCTTCGGGCCCGTCTCCGAAAGAAAGCGTTTCAATGATAACTTCCGATTCCCATCTCAAAATCATTGTGGATAAACTTTCCGTTTTCTACGGAGAGACGGAAACTATAAAGTCCGTTTCCATGACCATACCCCGGCGCCAGGTGACGGCCATAATCGGCCCTTCGGGCTGCGGGAAATCCACCTTCCTCAAATGTATTAACCGCATGAACGACCTGATAGAAGGCGCCCGTACCACGGGTAAAGTTCTGCTCGATGAAAAAGACATTTACGACCGCGACGTGGACGTAGTGGAGCTGAGGAGAAGGGTAGGGATGATATTCCAGAAGTCCAATCCTTTCCCCAAGTCCATCTTCGATAACGTCGCTTACGGATTAAGGATAAACGGATTACGCGATAAGGCGAATTTGACGGAGATCGTCGAGAAGAGCCTCAGGGAAGCGGCGCTCTGGGACGAGGTCAAGGACCGCCTTAAAGATTCGGCCCTGGAACTCTCCGGAGGCCAGCAGCAGAGGGTCTGCATCGCCCGCGCCTTGGCCGTCAGGCCGGAAGTGCTACTCATGGACGAACCGGCGTCCGCACTCGACCCCATCGCTACGGCCAAAATAGAAGACCTCGTCCAACAGCTAAAACAGCAATACACCATCATCATAGTAACACACAACATGCAGCAGGCCGCCCGCGTCAGCGACCGGACAGCCTTCTTTCATCTGGGCGAGTTGGTGGAATCAGACAAAACCAGGGTAATCTTCACAAACCCCGGCCATAAACTCACAGAAGATTACATAACCGGCAGGTTCGGTTAAAGCAGGAGGCGAGGGATGCAGGATCGAGTGGACAAACATTTCGAGACCAAGCTAAAGTTATTGCGGGAGACGGTATTACGGATGGGCGGGATAGTGGAAGGCATGATATCCAGGTCCATAAACTCACTTGTGGAGCGCGACTCTGAACTGGCGGATAGCGTCATCGCATCTGACGAAAAAGTGGACCGGATGGAGATAGAAATAGACGAAATCTGCGTCGATCTGCTTGCGCTGCATCAGCCGGTAGCACGTGATCTGCGCTTCATCACCACCGCCATGAAGATCGGTGCTAACCTGGAGAGAATAGCCGACCTGGCGGTTAACATCGCCGAGCGCGCCCTGGAACTTAATCTCGAACCCACCCTGAAACCCTACATCGACTTGCCTCGCATGGCCGACCACGCCCAGAAAATGCTCAAGGACGCCCTGGATTCCTTCGTTACCGGAGATACCCGGCTTGCGGTCAAGGTATGCCGGGACGACCAGCTCATCGACGACCTCAACAACCAGATTTACAGAGAGCTGCTCACCTTCATGATGGAAGACCCGCGCACCATCACCCGGGCCACCAAGATTTCCTTCGTGTCGAAATACCTGGAGCGCATCGCAGACCAGGCCACCAACATCGCCGAGATGGTCGTTTACATCGTGGAAGGGCGCGACATCCGGCACCTCAACTGACCTGTTTCCATCTCTAACTGAACCCATGCCGGCAAATATGCTCCCTTATCTCTTGCATTGCTCAAGCGCTTCTGATAGATAAATTCCATGTCTATAAAAACGGGCGGACAAAGGGAGGTACCTGCAATGTCTGAAGAGAAAATGTACAAGGCCTACCAGAAGTTCTTCGATTATACCGATGAGGAGATGGAAAAACTCAAAAACGACCCCGATAGGGAGCACCAGCGCCTCGTGCTCAAAGGGTTCTGGGCCAACCCCCAGGCAAAGATGGTCGCCGAGGTGGTCAAGTCCGAAGGCTGCGCCGCAGGCCATAAAGCGGGCGACAGGTATGTTATCCGGGCCGATGGCATCGTAAACAAAGAGGAATCTCCCCAGAGCCTGTGCCTGGGCGCTCTCGCTCCCCTTTACCCCTTTCTGCACGTGGCCTACGAGCGCATCGCTGAACAGATGGACGACTTGAGCCCCAAAGCGCTTACGCACATCTCTTGTAACGATTGCGGCTTCGGAGATTTCGGTTTCGGACGCATCCTGATGCACGTCACAGTCGAAAAATAAAATCGACGCCGGAAATAGCCTGGCATCTCGAGGTAAACCCGAATTCGCATGGGAGTTCCGGCCATGCCTTGAAAATTTGGTAACGCTTCTTGTCAGGCCTGCCCCGCTGTCAGCCGAATCGCTTCATGCCCATACCTCTCTACGGGGAAGAGCAATGAAAAAGACGTTCCTGGTTCTGGCCTCGATCGCCGTCTTCATTTCATCAGACTTTGCAGGGGTGGAAGCGGGCGTGGCAAGGAATGGCCCTAAGCCCTACATTTCGCACTCGATAAAAAACGACACCTCGCAGAAGCTGCGCTTGATCCCTCCGATTCCACCGGTGGCGGGAAAACAGATTCGGGAAATTCCAAGGCTCCCGCTCTCCCGGATGCGGCAGGAACCATTTATCATCAAGAAGCATGAAGTTGACCCAGCGCTTCAGGATTGGGCGGGTACTTCAAACGCCCCATCACCGGTAGTAAACTTCGACGGGGTTAGCAACGTCAACGGCGTCCTCCCCCCTGACCCCAACGGAGACGTAGGGCCCGACCATTACGTGCAGATGGTGAACCTTTCCTTCGCCGTCTGGGACAAAAACGGAAACCTGCTCTACGGCCCGGCCGCCAATAACACGCTCTGGTCAGGCTTTGGAGGGCCCTGCGAGACCATCAACGACGGAGACCCCATCGTCCTCTACGACCACCTGGCCGACCGCTGGTTGATGAGCCAGTTCGCGCTGCCCAACTTCCCCTCCGGCCCCTTCTTTCAGTGCATCGCCATCTCTCAGACGGGGGACCCCACGGGAGCCTGGCACAGATACGAATTCCAGACCAGCGCCATCTTCATAAACGACTACCCTAAATTCGGTTTATGGCCGGATGCCTACTACATGGCCGTCAACCAGTTTCTTGGTCAATTTTTACCCGCAGGCCAGGGAGTGGCCGCCTTCGAGCGCGACAAAATGCTGAGAGGACTGCCGGCTATCATGATCTATTTCGACCTTTCATCGGCTTATCCAGAGTTAAGCAGGCTGCTCCCCTCAGACCTCGACGGCCCCGATCCGCCCCCGGCCGGTTCGCCCAACTACTTCGTCCGTTTCATCGACGACGCCTGGGGCTTCCCCGAGGACAGGCTGGAGGTATGGCAGTTTCACTTCGACCCCTCCAATCCGGCCAACTCAACATTCACCGGACCCCAGATAATAGACCTCACCTCGGCAGGGTTCCCCTTCGATTCAAACCTCTGTTTTTACAGCCGCAACTGCATACCCCAGCCGGGCGGTTCAGACGTGGACGCCCTGTCAGACGTGCTCATGTACCGCCTGCAATATCGCAACTTCGGGACTCACGAGAGCCTCGTGGTCAACCACACGGTTGACGTGGATGGCACGGATCACGCCGGTATCCGCTGGTATGAAATACGCGACCCCGGCGGCGCACCGCCGACCCTCTTCCAGGCCGGAACCTACGGCCCCGACGCAGACCATCGCTGGATGGGCAGCATAGCCATGGACGGATCGGGCGACATGGGCCTGCGTTACATCGTCTCCAGCAACACCACTTTCCCTTCCATCCGAGATCGGAA
>CAYVLI010000077.1:0-9203 GCA_964452105.1 uncultured Nitrospinota bacterium | reverse complement strand
CGAAATCATAGGCCGGGGAGAAACCGAGCGCGCCGAGTTTGTCACAGTTCAGGGAATACCTTTTATCGTGTCCCGGACGGTCTTCCACGTAGTCCACCAGGCTCATGTCTTTCTCCAGCTTTTCGATGATGGACCTGGTTATCTCGATATTGGTCTTCTCATTGCCGCCGCCGACGTTGTAAATCTCCCCCGGTTTTCCTGAGTGCATGATCAGGTCTATGGCCCTGCAGTTGTCTCTTACGAATATCCAGTCCCTCACGTTGGAGCCGTCGCCGTAGAGGGGAAGCTTTCTGTCTTCGAGGGCGTTGGTGATGAAACGCGGGATCAGTTTTTCGGGATGCTGGTGGGGGCCGAAATTATTCGTACTTCTGACGATAACGACTGGAAGGTCGTGGGTGGCCGTGTACGCAGTGCACAATAGGTCTGCCGCCGCCTTGGCTGCCGAGTAAGGGCTGCTGGGCTGCAGAGGGTTCTCTTCCGTGAAAGAGCCTTCTTCTATGCTGCCATAGACCTCATCGGTGGAAATCTGGATGAAGCGCCGGACAGAGCATCGCCGGGCTTCGTCCAGCAGCACGTTGGTCCCCATTACGTTGGTCCTGATAAAGACATCCGCTTCCTTTATGGAGTTATCCACGTGAGTTTCGGCTGCGAAGTTTACCACCACGTCCGCTTCTGATATCGTTTCTCTCACCGTAGGGCGGTGGCATATATCCCCCTCTATAAAGGTATACCGGGGGTTCCCCTCTACCTGGCTCAGGTTCATGGGGTTACCGGCATAGGTGAGTTTATCCAGGTTTATGACCTGGTAATCGGGATAGCTTTCCATCAGGTGGGTGATGAAATTGCTGCCTATGAAACCTGCACCACCCGTGACGAGAATTTTCACTCTCAACCTCCGGTCTTTATTTCGGGCGACCAGTCGTAGGGGATGATTTCGCTGTTCCAGGGGAACCTGTGTTCATCCGGGTCGTGGTAACGATAGGTCTGCGTGGGTATATTCAGGATTATGGCTTCCGGCCCTGTGCGGGCTGTGAACCCGTGTACCACCAGAGGAGGAATCTGAAGCAGCATGGGCTGGCTGTCAGAGAGGGATGGGGACTGAAGCACATACTCTTCGAGCTCACCCTTCGTAGGGGAATCCTCCCTCATATCGTAAAGGACGACTGTCGTTTCGCCAGATATACAGGTGAAGTTATCAGTCTGGAGCTTATGGTAATGCCAGGCTTTGGCCACACCCATTTTGCACCCTGTAATATAGGCCTGACCGAATCGCTCGAAAATCTGATCATCGCTGCGCAATATCTCCATCAGGAACCCCCGGTCGTCCCTGAGCGCCTTGAGTTTTTTCAACTGCACCCCCTGGATCATTTCCTCTCCTTCATGTCAGCACGATGGTGCTCCGGTCGCCGATGATGAATCTCTGGGTCCTTGGTCTGCTGTTGCCCTTGATTATGCTCGCTCCCCGTCCCAGCAGGCTCCGTTCTATTCTTATATCGGCTTCGATGATATTGCACTGTTTCATCACCACGCTGTATTCCACCTCGCTGTCCTTAATCCGGCAATCCTCGTCTATGGAGGTGTAGGGGCCTATGTAGCTGTTTTCTATCGAGCAATTTCTTCCTATTATCAGAGGGCCTCTCAAACTGCTGCCCGTTACCCTGGCCCCCTCCTCTATGATTACCTTACCGGCGATGTCCGTGTCT
Organism: uncultured Nitrospinota bacterium; assembly: GCA_964452105.1. GTDB lineage: Bacteria > JAUXIQ01 > JAUXIQ01 > JAUXIQ01 > JAUXIQ01 > CAYVLI01. The sequence goes on along the minus strand of CAYVLI010000077.1, from coordinate 7,500 downwards.
TCGTCCACTTCACCGTGGACAGCATCCTCTCTCCCGTTTAACAGTTGGTCGAGCACAAGCCGGTTGGCTTCCAGCAAATCCTCCGGTTTCCCTGTGTCCTTCCACCAGTTGGTCGCTTCGGAATAGCCGATGCGGTATCCTTTTTCGATCAGATACTGGTGGGCATCTGATATTTCGAGCTCTCCTCTGGCGCTCGGTACTATGTTTTCAACGGCTTCGAAAATGGTCTTATCGTAGAAGTAAATTCCGGTCACCGCATATTCGCTCTTGGGGTTTGCCGGTTTTTCGTCCACGTTTACGATCAATCCATTCCTGATCTCGGCCACACCGAACCTCTGGGGGTCCTTAACCCGTGCCAATATAAGATGGACATTGTCGCCGGACTTCTGAAAACTATCGAGGAACTCATCCAGTCCCCTTACGATTACGTTGTCTCCCAGGTAGAAGACGAAGGGTTCATCTTCGATAAAGCTGCGGGACACCTTGACGACGTGGGCAAGGCCTATCGGCGCTTCCTGATTGATGAAGGTGAAATTGACGCCCCAATTGTTCATGGCCGTCAATGCCTGCTTCATCTCCTCGCCGGTATCCGGGTTGGTGACGATTCCTATGTCCTTTATGCCCGCTCTGACGACGGCGTCGATGGCGTATGCGATCATGGGCTTATTCGCTATTGGGATGAGGTGTTTGTTGCTGGTGTAGGTGATTGGTCGAAGCCTCGTTCCCTTTCCTCCAGCAGTAATGAGAGCTTTCACTTTTTATTTTCCCTCCGCAAGCTTCTTTGTGCCGAGACCTATCTTGCTCGTTAATTTACGGCAGGCTTTAGACCATATCTCACGGGGCCCCATTTTCTTGTACCGCAGGTAACGGTCTCGCAGCGTTATTTTTCGCATGACCGAATTGACTTTCCTTCTGCTGAAGTCGTTCCCGATGGTGCCTGCAATCATGAGGAGTTTATCCCATTCCACGCGCTCCTCGCTCAACAGCCCTTCCTGGACGCCTTTTTTATAGATGGTTGTCAAGGGGAACGGAAACCATATATTGAAGAACAAAGGGAGTCCGAGGGATTCGAAGTTTCGTACTGTCCGTTTAAGAGAATCCATGGTTTCGCCAGGAGCGAAAAGGCCGGCGAACCCGACGACTTTCGGAATCCCGGCTTTTTTACAAATTGTGATGGCGTTTTTGACCTGTTTCCATTCGAACCCTTTATCCAGTTCCTCGAGAACCGAATCATCGCCTGCCTCGACCCCGAACATGATCTTGTAGCAACCCGAATCCGCCAGGGCCCGGGCAACCTCCTCATCCACCAGGTCTATCCTGGCCTGTATGGCATAGGGCACTTTGAATCTTTCCAGACCCTTACAGAGCTCCAACAGCCGTTTTTTGTCCAGGTTAAACACCAGGTCTTCCCAGAAGAGGGCCTTGCATTGATAATGATTTACCAGCCTGTCCACGGCATCCAGTGTCCTTTCCAGGCTGTGAAACCTGGTATTGCGTGTGGCCAACCCCCTGAAGCAGAAAGCGCAGTTGTATGGGCAACCTCTTGAGCTGGTGAGGGTTCCAACTTTACCGAAAGGGGCGCAATCGAAAACGTAGCAGTTTTGCGACTGGTAGAGGGAGAAATCGAACAGCTCATAGGCTAGCGGTGGATAACGGTCCAGCTCATTTTCCATTTTGGGGCCTATAACCTTGCTATCGGTATTGATTGCCTCCATGATCAGATCATCCGGCTCCCCTAAGATTACGCAATCGGCTGATTCGAATGACTGCGGCTCCACCGTGGGGTGGGGGCCGTAAACTATGGTGCGGCATCCGGCCTTTTCGGCCAGGCTCACCACGTCCAGGGTGTGCTGAAAAAAGGTCTGAAAGCATCGCCAGTGGCTGTAAGGTGCAGTGTTCGCCACCACGCACTGATACCTGCTAAAGTCTATTTCTTCGGCCTGCATCCGCATGATGTGAGCGTCTATCAAGTCCACCTCATGTTCCTGTTTCAGGATGGCGCCGAGGTAGGCCATGTCCAGCGGTAGCACGCTGTAGTTTTCGAAGAGACTCGGGGTATGCTTAACATACTGGCGCAGATGTCCAGGAATATACCTCTTAATGTCTCTGTATGGATTGATTAGAAGTACCTTCATCCTTAACCCTGTTCAAAATGGTTACATTGTTGTGGCAAGAGCCTCTTGCTTCCGGCTCACCATCTGTTGATATAGCTCCAGCAGCTCTCCGGCAGTACGCTGCCAGGAAAAATTCCTCTCAACGTAACGGTGCGCTTTCTCTGAGAGGTCGCGCCTCATGTCGTGGTCTGTCAAGAGTATCTTGAGGGCGTCCTTCACCCCCCGGGTATCGAATCTGTTCAGGAGTATCGCTCCTTCCTTCAGCAGCTCGGGTACCGCTCCCACTTTATATGTTACCACCGGCAAACCTTTTATCATTGCTTCCGTATAGACCAGGCCGAAGGACTCATCTTCCGATAACAGCACGAAAATGTCGCTGTTACTGTATAGCCCCTCAAGCTCTTCATCGGGTGTATGACCGGGCGCCAGGACCGATTCGCCAAGACCGTTCTCTTCTATGTAACGTAGAATCTCCCCCCGATGCCCTCCATCACCACCCGCCAGCACCAGCCTGGGTTCAGGCGAGATTTCGCCGACAAGCTCCTTGAATATTGAGAGAAGCTGCAATTGCCCCTTCCTCGGAGAGAGGCGTCCCACGGAGAGTATGGTCAGGCCTGATGAATTACCATTCTTCCTCCCGCCGGCCTCGTGATGATTATCGACGCCCAGCGGGATGACCTTTATCCTGTCCAGAGGGGTCTTGAACCTTGAGGCCACATTGCGTTTGGCGGTTTCGGAGACGACGTGTACGGCGTCCACACTGCGTCCAAGGTAGGAGTTCACCCAGATGAATGGCTTTAGCGAAGCGAAGTTTTCAAATTCGTGATAGAAGATGGTGTATAGATGAGCTATCTCCTTCCCACATGTTTTCCAGTATATGAATAAATTGGGCAGGAACCAGTCGAAGACGGTGAAGTGTATGACGTCCGGCCTGAACTCCTTGATAACCCTTCCCGCCCCCAACGGGTAAACGCCGGTGGGCAGGTGATAGACCCCGGGAACTTTACCGGGGAAGAAGCGCAGCCTGTAAACGGTCATCCCGTCGATTACTTCTTTTTCGGGAAGACCCTTCATGATGGAGCTGGGCCATTTATAGAAAGTGGTAAGCAACCCCACCTCTTCTACTTCGGGATAGGTCTGCAGGACTCGAGATACCTTCTCGATGACTCGTTCCACGCCCCCCAGATAAGGTTTATAGCAGGCGTTCACGAACAGGATTCTCATCTTTTTCACTCGCCACCATGAGTATATGAAGCTTTCACCTTAAGCGCCTGGAGGTCCACCCTGGGGATGGCTCCCATCAGATAGAGTATCCCGAAATAGAAGGGGACTCCTATGGGCAACAATAACAGGGAATTATCGAAATGCACCACCTCAAAAAGTATCCCGCATAGCAGGCCCGCCACCAGAGCCTTTCCGGTGACGGTCATGGAAAGTGCAAACTGAAAATACTTCATCAGCAGATATGTACCGGGGATGAGCAATGAAAACTCTGTTATGACGGTGGCCGCAGCAGCGCCCGTGTAACTGAATCGCGGGATTAAGATAAGGTTCAGAGTGACATTTAAGCCAACGCCCAATATGGTCAAGAGCATCGCTCTGTCCTGCTTGTCAACGATTATATAGCAAGGACCCACGATGCTGGTCAGAAGCATGAAGGCCATTCCCCCTCCCAGTATCTGCAGGACGATCACGGATCTCTGGAAGGCGCTTCCGAACAGGATGTTTATTATGGAGTCCGCGGTGAAGAACAAAATCAGGAAGGTGAAAACCGCCAGTATGACCGTATAATCGAAGGCTTTCTGGAAGATCAACTTCATGTGATCGCGGTCATCTTTCCAGGACTGCACCATTAAAGGGTAAATGGAGGCCATTAGCATGGCCGATACAGTCGGAAGCAGATACACGAATTTGTAGGCCGCGCCGTATATCCCCACAGCTTCTATGCCGGACATCTTGGAGAGCATTAGGATGTCTATGTTGTTATATAATATCACCATGAGCAGGCTGACGCCCACGGGCAGTATCTTCTTAAACAAGTTCTTCAGTTCGAAAAAGTTAAAGAAGCGCAGCCTCGGTCTGGTCCACTTTTTCACCAGATAATAAGTTATACCCGTGTTTACAGCTTTGGCGGCTATCAGTCCCGTTACCAGGTGAACCAGATTGCCGTGCCAGTGGATTACGCCGATAACGAAAGCGAAGAATATCGCTGCGTCCAGGGAGTTGGCCAGCGCAGAGTATTCCATCTTGAGATTGGCCTGGAAGAGCACCAGCCCGGTTGACGTGAATACGAAGAAGAAATAGACCGCGGTGCTCAGGTAGAGGGCCATGGTCAACTGGTGTGAATAGCCCATGAACCTGGCGAGTATAAGGGTAATCACCATTGCAGCCCCGGCCAGCATGACCTTAAGAGCCATCAGGTTGCTCAGGAATCCGTTCCTGTTTTCCCAGTCCTTCACTATCTCGCCAGCCGAAAAATTCGTTGACCCGAACTCCACCAGCGCCTCCACCAACCCGACTACCACGAACAGGAGCGAATATTCACCGAACCCCTCCACCAGCAGGTACCTGGCCAGCAGCACGTTGGCGAGCATTCTTAGAAAGGTTACGGCCCCTTTGCCAAGAATCTGCACGAAGGTATTCTTAAGTACTATCCGGGCCAGGCTCGTACCGCCCTCGCTTCGCCTTTCAGCTACAGGGCTTTTCTCGCAGGTTCCCGATTCCGCTCTCAGGGGCATTTCACTCAATCCTTAACTCGTCCAGATAGATGGTGTTATCTCCTTTACCTCCGGCGAAGCCGTATATGTCTATGAAGGCCATCTTCTTTATCTTCGCGGGATTCATAGCGCCACCCCCCTGGGGGTTGGTGAATTCGCCGAATCCGATGTTGTAATTGTTCCAGTCGGTGTTGTTTATGCTCAACCGGTGTTCGAATCTGGCGCCTTTTTCATCCAATAAAATCACCGCCACCTGTGTAGGCTGACGCGATTTAAGCCAGAAGCTCAACTTTGCGCCGCCCCTGATATCTATCTTCTGCCGTAGCAGCATGGGAAGCGGATTATTGCTGATCTTGTACTTCCATTGGAGCGCTCCCTTGCCTCCCTTGACTTTCCCGGCGTCACGCGTCACCCTCAAATCCTTCGATGAGCCTATTCCGAAAAAGCTCTCCGTTCCTCTATCGAAGCTTAAATAGACCAACGCTCTGCCCGGCGCCGGTACCTGTTGTTTCGGTGGAGGTACAGCGGCTTCCCGGACTTCAGATTTAGAGCTTCTCCCTGCCTTGAGTCCCTTCCAGGCGGACCAGGCGCTCTTATTACCGCCCTTCGACTTGAGCAGACCCAGCGAGAAAAACTGGGGAACCAGCTTCTTCAACTCCGCCAGAGGGGGTATGTCCATGGGGTCCCTTATCCCCACCCAGTTCACCGCTTCTACGTTGAGAGGCTCAAGCAGCGCAGGGAGCTTGCGGATGAAATCGGCCTGCTTGCTCTCGGAGCTGGGAGGAGAGACGTTCCCCGAAGAGTACCATCCTATTTCGGCGAAGAAGATGGGTCGGGAATTGTAGCTTTTCAGGTCGGAATAGTAGTTGGTTGGAACTTTGGATGGATTGTAGGGTGAAGCGAGGAACCGTGGGTAACTGGAAATACCCAGGACGTCCTGAAGCGGTTCGAACTCTTTCAGCAGGCGCCACTGTGGCTGCACCTTCGTTCCGAAGGAATTTCCCCTCAATACTTCGTACTGGAAAGAGACGAAAACTTTTGTCCTGGGCGAAACTTTTTTTACCTCTGAATAAATCTGTTTGTAGAGCGATTTGAAGTTTTTAGTATCGGCCGGATGAGTACGCAGGTACATGTTCAGTTCCACGCCGATGTTCAAGTACTCCGGATGATGTTTTTTGACTGTTTTCAGCACATGTTCGAGATACCTTCTTCTGAAGGAGGAATCGGCGAAAGTTATGTTGGGATTTCCTCCAGGATTACGAATCCCCTGCCGGTCTCCAGTCAAACATTCTATGGCTATATACGTCCTCAGTCCCTCTTTTTTGGCCCTCTCCGCCCACGAATCGAAGATGCGGCTGAGCGCCCTGTTCGATTCGACCGTCCACTCCGGCTGTATGTAGGCTATCTCCGCTGCTTCCATAAGCTCTCTGAAATTAGCGTCGATGTAACCCTGCGAGTAGTCTGTAGGCCAGAATCCTACCCCCAGCAGAAATTTTCTCTGGAAGCGGTATTCCGATGCGCTGCTCTTACTCGCCTCTCCGACAGCCTGTTTCACGCATGCCGTAAATAGCATCGTAGGCAGTACGACGAAGATTAAAATCAGCAATCCATACTTCCATTTGCGTGCAGTCGGTGTGCGGGTGTTTATGGCGCTCTGACTCTTCGATTCATCATATTTTCTGATTTGGCGGCTCATAACTTCCTTTTTTCTCCGTTTTTAAAAAGGGTAATATGTATCAAGATGCTTTCTGCAGCTTTCGCATTTGTTTCACAAGATATAGTTCGGGCATAAAATGGAAGAACCTCTTCTGGCAGCGCAGCCTCACTAATCTTGAGTAGAGCGCCAGCATCGATTCCAGTAGCGAGTTCCCCCCATTCATCTTTCCTTTAACGTCTATGAACCCGCTTAGAAGAGAGGCTTTTTCCAGAAATTTCCGCCTGCCCCCGTTCATGAGGTTCAGGTTGACCCTGTCGTAACTGAAACTTGCCCACCCCTCAAGGTTTTCCGGAAAGCTCATCGCTTCGCTCAGGCATTGATCGTATAATTCGGTTCCCGGGTAGGGCATATAGAGCGAGAGCTTGTAGAGAAGCGCCTGAGGGTATTCATCGATCAGCCTGGTCATAAGCCCCAGAGTCTGCTTCACTTCTTCTACTTCCTCGAAGGCGAAACCGGCCATGAAGCTGTAAACCGGCAAGATCCCTGCGGCCTTGAGCTTTTGGTTGACCGTAAGCACCTGCTCAACCGTGATGTCCTTTTTCATTTTTTTAAGCACTTTATCGGAGCCCGATTCCACACCCACGAAGAGCTGGGTTACCCCTCCCTTATGGAGCATATTCAGGAACTCCTGATCGTATCCGGCCAGGTAATCCACCCTGCAGTTTGCGTTGTGAATATTTATTTTGAGGCTCTCACCATCAAGCAGCTCGAAAATTTCCTCTACCCGCTTACGATTCACGAAGAAGTTGTCATCCAGCAGAAAGACGGAGTCTATGCCGAAACTATTCACCAATTCCTTGATATTGTTTACCACCCTTTGCGGCGACATGGATTTCCAGAGGCGGTGGTTGAACTGGAGGTTGTAACAGTAGCCGCATCTGGATGGACAGCCCTTGCTGGTTATAACCGGTAAGCTCCGGCCGATGGTCCTGAGGGGGCTTATCAAATAGGA
>CAYVLI010000076.1:5225-9267 GCA_964452105.1 uncultured Nitrospinota bacterium | reverse complement strand
TCCTGGCTCGCTATAAGACCGGCCGGGGCCAGTATATAGACCTCTCCATGATGGAAGGGCTGCTATCCTGGGCCGGCCCCCACGCCGGTTTCGAGGTGCAGGAGGGGCATGAGGAGCCTGGTTACGGTGTCTTCGAGACGGCCGACGGCCGGTACATATCCCTGGGGGTCTCCTACGGCGAGCCCTTCTGGGACAAGATGTGGAGCGCCCTGGGCTATGAAAAATCGCCCAAAGCGAGCATGGGGGAGCTTAAGAAGATAGTCGCGGGGAAACTGAAGGAAAAATCCGCCGCCCGGTGGCTGGAGATTTTCCATAGCGCCGACGTGCCCTGCGGGCCCATCTATTACCCCGAAGAGGCCGCCGATGATCCGCAGGTAGCGCATCGTAAAGTGCTGGTGGAGACGGAGCATCCCGAGTGGGGCAAGTATATGCATGCGCGGTTTCCCGCCCTCTTCTCGGAAACATCCACTCAGATCAGGTCGGGGGCGCCGACTCTCGGCGAACATACGCATGAAATAATAGCGGCGCTGGGCTATTCGGCTGAGGAAATGGAAAACTTGAGAACCAGCGGAACAATCTGACGCAGGGGCGCACGGCCATGCGTTCCTACAGCATAATAAAACAACATGACGGACTGGCGAGAAAAACTTCCCCAAACCCTGAACTGCATACGGGAACGAACGGGGCTGATGCCATCCCTGGGAGTCATTCTTGGTTCAGGGCTGGGGTCCTGCCTGTCCGATTTAAAGGAAGAGAGCTCCTTCCTCTTCAGAGATCTGCCCCATTTCCCCCAGCCGACCGTGGAAGGCCATGAGGGCAAACTCGTGCTGGGCAGGGCCTTTAACAGAAACATGGCGGTTATGCGGGGGAGGGTTCACATCTACGAAGGCCGTTCCCCGGAAGAGGTCGTCTATCCCGTACGAGTGCTACACGAACTGGGCGTGGAGGCGCTTATCATCACCAACGCCTGCGAGGCAGTCAACGAGAGCTTCTCGCCCGGGGATATCATGCTCATAAGAGACCATATAAACTTCATGGGCATCAACCCCCTCATGGGTCAGGCGGCGCCGGAGGATGCGGCGCGCTTCCCGGATATGACGCACTGCTACGACAGGGAATACATCCCCCTGGCCGAAGAGGCGGCCAGGGGACGCGACATACCCCTGCGGGAGGGAGTCCTCATGGCCTTCAGTGGTCCCAGCTACGAGACCCCTGCGGAGATTCGTATGGCGAGAATATTGGGGGCCGACGCCGTGACCATGTCCACCGTGCCGGAGGTGATAGTGGCCCGCCAGTTGGGGATACGGGTACTGGGTCTCTCCTGCGTAACCAACATGGCGGCGGGTGTCCTCGAAACTCCTCTGGAACACCGCCGCGTCCTGCAGGCGGCAGGAGAAACGGCGGGAAAAATCGATTCTCTCCTTTCGCTCCTTATCCCCCACATGCCCTGAAGCCTGCTCACCGGGAAGTGCTATCAATTGCAAAAAGAGGCGAATTTTGCACCGCTCCTTCGCCTGGAGACATAACTTCAACGCTGGTAGAAATCGGCCTCGGGAGCGCCCGGGCCCGTGGATAAGTAACCGGTGCGGGGACAATGTTTTCTGGGCTCGCTGCCTTTAACAAAAGCCTCTTCTATTATATCTTCTTCGCAATACTGCGTAGGTAAAAGCCCTGTATAAGCGTCTATCTTGACCATGGTCACCCCCTCCGGCTTTCTGAATTCGGCCGGGGGAACGACCTTCAGCGCCTCCTTCATGAACTGCAACCAGATGGGGCTGGCGGCCCTGCTGCCCGTTTCGTAAACGCCTATGACTGTGTGGTCGTCCATGCCCACCCAGACTCCGGCGACCAGGTTGGGCGTATAGCCGATGAACCATGCATCGTTGTACTTATCGGTAGTCCCGGTCTTCCCGGCCACCGGCACCTTAAGTTTTTTCGCCCGCCAGCCCGTGCCGCGCTGGACGACGCCCTCCATCATATGTGCAACGATGTACGAGGTGCGCGGGTTGAGGGCGTCTTTGAGCCGGGGATAGTTCTCTTCCAAAATTTTGCCGTTTCTGTCGGTAATATACCTGATGGCCATAGGCTCTGCTCGTACACCTTTATTGGCCAGGACGCCGTAGGCCGAAGTCATTTCCATCAGGGAGACCTCAAAAGACCCCAGCGCCATGGAAAGGTATGGGTCTATGGGGCTTGTGACTCCCAGGGCCCTGGCGTATCCTATGACCGTCTCCGGCTTCAACTTCATTAGCAGATGCACCGTGGCTGCGTTCCTGGAGTGCTCCAGTGCATGCCTCAGCGTCACCGGGCCGTAAAATCTTTTCTCGAAGTTAGCCGGCTTCCAGACTACGCCTGTCCAGGGGTCTTCATAAACCACGGGCGAATCCATGATGATGTCCGAAGCCCTGTAGCCCCTGTCTATGGCCGCGGCATAAATAATGGGCTTGAAGGCGGAACCGGGCTGGCGTTTGGCCTGTATGGCCCGGTTGAACTGACTCCTGTAGTAATCGTAGCCGCCCACCATGGCGCGTATATGTCCGTTGGCGGGGTCCAGTGCGACGAGGGCGCCTTCCACCTCCGGCTCCTGCTCCAGAGCCAGAGAGTATAAAGACCCTCTGGAGCCGCCCGGTGAAGAAAGCACTCGCACCAGCAGCTTATCCCCTTTACGAAAGGCAGCCGACGGGTTTTCGAGTTTGGCCCATTTCATGTCCTTGTTGGCGATTTTTCCAAGCTCGTTTCCGAGCTCGATCAAAAGCCCATCATGAGTTATCTCACGAACTACGCCGTTAAGGATGTCGCCGGGCGCAGGCCGAGAAGACGCCTCTCTCTTAAAGGGGTTATCGTCCGGCTCCTGGTCGTCGGGAGGCCTGAAGCCTCTTCGCTTGGAGACTTCCATGAGCCCTCGCGCCACAGCCAACTGTGCGGCTTTCTGTAGTCTCATGTCCAGCGTCGTGTAAACCTCGAGGCCGTTATTGTATATATCTTCTCTGGCGTAATTCTTCTCCAGATATTGCCGTATGAATTCCACGAAATAGGGCGCCTTATTGAGTCTTTCCCTCCCTCCGGGGGCAAGCTTTATGGGAACCGAATTGGCAGCACGGGCCTGCTCCCGGCTGATGAAACCCTCGTCCGCCATGCGCTTTATTACCTGCGCTCTTCTGCGCATTGCGCGGATGGGGTGATTAACCGGCGAATAGGCCGAAGGCGCCCTCAGCAGACCTGCTATGGCGGCCGCTTCAGGCAGATTGAGCTGCGATACTTCTTTCCCGAAATATACCTGCGCCGCGGACTCGACGCCGTATGCGCCGCTGCCCAGGTAAACGTGGTTGAGGTAAAGATGCAGTATCTCCCCCTTGGTGTAACGCCGCTCTATCCTGAGGGCCAGTATGGCCTCTCTCATCTTCCTCATCAGACTTCTCTCGGGGGTTAAAAAGAGCAGCTTGGAGAGTTGCTGGGTTATGGTGCTCCCTCCCTCCTTGATGCGTCGCGCCAGCAGGTTCTTTATCATCGCTCTGGCAATACCCTTGAAGTCGAGGCCTTTGTGATGATAAAAGTTGGCGTCCTCAATGGCGATTACCGCCTTTATCAGGTTGTCCGGTATCCGATTCAGAGGGACGATGGTCCTGTACTGGTGGTAAAACTCGGCTATCACTTCGTTGTTTATGTCATATATGCGGGTTATGGTGCTAGGCTTGTAGTTCTCCAGCAAGTCCACCTCGGGGAGGTTCTCCCTGGCTGCCATGATCAGCCCCATACCCGTCCCCACGACCAGGGCGAGGAGAATATAGAACGTATAGACAAACGCTTTCAGCATTTAAATCACCGCCGTTCTCTCATGGCGCTTGCGAGGATCGGGAGCGGACATTTCAAGCAGTCTATCTGAAGAGTGGAACCGCTCAGACTTTTTCTCATTACTTCGAGTAGCTGTTCTCAAGGGCTTTAATCAGGCTCGCGGTGATAAGGAGGTGGGGAGTAGGGATGTTCTTCTGGCGAGCGTACTCTATAATTTTGATGTTCAGATAGTCTATCTCGGTGGGCTTTT
>CAYVLI010000076.1:1325-5125 GCA_964452105.1 uncultured Nitrospinota bacterium | reverse complement strand
TGGCGAGCGTACTCTATAATTTTGATGTTCAGATAGTCTATCTCGGTGGGCTTTTTATTCTCAACGTCCACGCGCATGGAGTCCTTGTGGTAACCGGCTCTTTGAAAAAAGTCCATGCACTGCTCGAAGAAATCTGGCGGGAGACCTATTCCCACCGCACGCGCCACCTCGATGCCTTCACGCAGCGCTCCCTCCGCCACCTCCCTGGTCATGGGGTGCTCGATGCTGCCGCGCAGCGTGCTGTCGGCCAGTGCGCATATCGGCGCCAGCGTCGATTTCATGATGGACTTCTTCCAGACCAGCATATCTATCTCATCCGTGAACATGGTCTCAAGTCCGGCTTCGGTCAGCATCCGGGCGATTCGCTGCGCCTCCTCTCTGTTCTCCTCAATCAGGCATCCGAAGTGATGGGGGCGGTTGAAGAAAGTAGTCTCCACAACCCCGTTCTCTACGATAGACGACCCCATGTTGAGGCTCATCCTGAAGGCTGATTCGGGTCCGAATCTCTCCGCTATGACCTTCTCGGTATCCAGGCCGTTCTGAGCGCTAACGTACTTTACACCCGATTTGTGGGTCTGCTCGAGCTCATCCATCAGGGGCATGAGGTCGGGGGTCTTCACCGTAATGAAGGCCAGATCGATGGAATGCGTATTCAATTCGGCCACCGAGGAACAGACCTTGCCGGGTTTAACCGCTGCCTCAAACAGGCCCCTCAGTTCCAGCCCGCCATCCCTGATGGCTTGAAGATGATAATTGTCCCTCCCCACCAGGAGGACATCGTGGCCCCGAGCCAGCAATAGTCCGGAAATAACCGAGCCTATAGGCCCCATTCCGATTACGGCTATCCTGTATTCATTCATGGACATGGCCCTGCGCCTCTACCTACTCCTGAGGCCGCTAAATTTGTGTGGAGAACCCCTCACATGCTTACTTCCTTTGCGTTTTCCCGGATGAATTCAATGATTCGTTGAGTGGGACTTCCAGGCCCGAAGAAACCTGTGATGCGCAGCTTTTTCAACTCTGGTATCTCCCTGTCGGGAATGATGCCCCCCAGAATTATCTGTATGTTCTCGCCGCCCAGTTCTTTGAGCCGCTCAACCAGTCGGGGCATTATGGCCAGAGGAGTGCCTGAGAGGAGGCTTATCCCAATAAAATCCACGTCCTCCTGGATGGAGGCCTGGGCTATCTGGTCGGCGGTCAGATATTTGCCTGCCATGATCACTTCCATGCCCGCTTCCCTCAGGGCCCTGCCCACCACGTAGTATCCTCTGTCGTGAAGAGCGTCCAGGCCGGGCTTGGCCAGCAGTATCCTTATTCTTCTTTCAGCAGTCATATCACGGGGTTTCCTAATTGTACAGGTTCATATAGTAAGCAAAAAGCGTTTACTGCGGAAGCTAATACTTGCTGGCGCAACTGGCGGAGTACTCCTGGCCGAAGGCCTCATCGTATATGCGCCCTATCTCGCCCACGGTGACGTAGGCCTTGACCGCCTCAATGGTAGCGGGCATGCTGTTCTCACTGCCCCGGCAGACATCCAGCAGCTCCTTCCTGGCCTTCTCCGCTTTCGCCTCATCCCTCTCCTTGAGCACTTTCTTGAGGCGCTCCACCTGTTTTTTCTCAAGCGCGGCGTCCAGCTCGAATACTTCGATGGGCACCCTATCCTCCTCGCTCTGGAACTCGTTCACGCCGACGATAATCCTCTCCCTGCTGTCCACCTGCCTCTGGTACTCCCAGGCGGCGTCCTGAGTCTGGCGTGCCACCCAGCCCGAAGCGCAGGCTTCCGTCATGCCGCCCATGCTGTCGATCTTGTCTATGAGCTTCCAGCATTTCTCCTCCATACGGTCTGTGAGGTTCTCCACGTAGTAGGAGCCGCCCAGGGGGTCCACCGTATTGGCCGCACCCGATTCATAGAGGATTATCTGCTGTGTCCTCAGGGATAGGACGGCTGCGTCCTCGGTGGGAATGGCGAAAGCCTCGTCCACGGAGTTCACGTGCATGGATTGGACGCCGCCAAGGACCGCTGACAGGGCCTGGAGGCTGGTTCGCACAATGTTGTTGAGGGGCTGCTGGGCGGTCAGCGAATCCCCGGAGGTCTGCACATGGAAGCGCATCATCCAGGATCTGGGGTCTTTGGCGCCGAAGCGTTCCTTCATTATCTTCGCCCACATGCGCCGCATGGCCCGGTATTTGGCTACTTCCTCGAAAAAGTCGTTATGGGCGTTGAGGAAGAATGTTATACGAGAGGCGAATTGATCTATATCGAGTCCCCTCTTTATCATGTGATCGGCATAGTCTATGCCTCCTGCAAGCCCGAAGGCCATCTCTTGCACGGCGGTGCACCCTGCATCGCGCACGTTTCGAACCGAGATGCTCAATGGATTCCAGAGTGGTATGTGATGCGAGGCGAACTCCATCTGGTCCACACTGTAGCGCATGTTATCTCTCACCTTGCCGCCGTGGGAAAAGCCGGTGAGGACGAAATTCTGGAGCGTGCCCTTGAGACAGTCGTAGGGCACGCCGCGCTCGTCGGCCACGGCCAGGTACATGGCGAACACGGAGGCGGAGCCGGTGATGAGGTTGGCGCTTATTTTCTTCTGATCGAGCCCCTCAAGGAGCGTCTGCATATCCCATAAGGTGTCTATGGGGCAGCCTTCACGCCCAACGAAACCGGCGGCCAGCTCATGGTCTGAGTCCAGGTTGTTGGCCGTAGGGTGGTCGAAGACCACGCTGAAGCCGGTCTGCCCGTTATCGAAGAGGAAGCGCAGCCGCTCGTTGGTCTCCACCGGCGTCCCGAAACCGCACACCTGGCGTCTGGTCCACTCCCTCCCTCTGAAACCTGCCGGGAAGACACCCCTGGTATAGGGGTACTGGCCGGGGAAGCCTATATCGCGCAGGTAATCTTGGTCCTTAACGTCCCCCGGCGTGTATAGCCTCTTTACCTCTATTCCCGAAAGGTTTGTGAAATTCCTGTTCTGTTCGGGTTTATTTCGGAGGGTTTTCTCCACTACCTCTTTTTCATATTTCTCACGCTCTTCTTTTATTTCGTCGAGTTTTTCTTTGTCGTACATGCTTTAACTCCTCTCTGTTCTTCCATCAGGAGGCAGGTAAATCCATCTCAAGTAGTTCGTAAAAAGTGCCCATATCGCGCCCGTCCAGAGCCCGGACGCACTCTATTATACCCTCCATCTTCTCGGCACTGTAGATGGAAGCGCCAAGAGATTTGAACTTTTCCATTATCTCATCCCAGGTGAGAGGATTCTCAGGATCCCCTTTGGAATAATCTATCATTTTCACGCGCTTAGCCCCCTCCGTAGTCTCTATTTCCACTCTGGACGGCCAGCGGGCGGGGTACTCCTTGTCCAGCTCAGGGTCCATGAAGCATTCCACCTTTCCCATAAGCTCTCTTATCACCGGATCAGAGAGAAGTTCGGGTCGGTACTCATCTATGAACGCTCTTCTATGTGCCACCGCCACCGCCGCGCCGTAAGCCATGCTGAACTGGGCGTCCACTGTGGAGCGGGGATTACGCTTCTGTTCCGGGGGAGCGGCTACGATGTCCCAGCCGCCTTTCAGTATGCCAACCCTTATCTTCTTTATCTCTTGAGGGGTTAGACCATACTCATCCACCAGGCCCAGCACTCCGTCTATGCCCGCCTGGTTGTATCGGCAGCAGGCGTGCGGCTTTATACTGGTGCGGGTAATATGGTAAACCTCGCCGATGTCCTGGAGCACTTTTTCAGGATCGGAATGGTCCGAATAGGAATGCAAGAAACCCAATTTCCCTTCGATTATGGTGGAAG
>CAYVLI010000076.1:0-1225 GCA_964452105.1 uncultured Nitrospinota bacterium | reverse complement strand
GAATGGTCCGAATAGGAATGCAAGAAACCCAATTTCCCTTCGATTATGGTGGAAGGGCCCGTATAGCCGTTTTTAGCCAGGGATGCCGCAATTATGCCGCTGTGCGCCGCCCAGCCCGGGTGCATTCGTTTGGTCCATGCCCCATCGCTCAAATACTCCATTGAACCCGCTGCCTGGCTGCCGGCTATGCCCATTGCGCAAGCCGTCTCATTCGAACCCAGGCCAAGCAGTTTCGCCGCTGTAGCCGCGGCGCCGAAGGCGCCACAGGTTGCCGTGGGGTGAAATCCATGTTGGTAGTGCATGGCGGGATCGAGGGCCATCCCCAGCCTTATAGCCACCTCGTAACCGATAACAACTGACGTGATGAATTCCTGAGGCCTGTATCCCTGCTCCTGAGCCACTGCCAGAGCGGTGGGGAATATTGATACGGCCGGGTGGAGGGAGGCGCTGTTGTTCACGTCATCGAGCTCTATGCCGTGGCCGGAAGCGCCGTTGGCCAGCGCCGCCAGGTGGGGCGGCAGCCTGTCCTCGTGGCCTATTATAAGAGCGCCACCGTCCGAAGGATGCATGGCGCGAAGCGTCCTGTACATAATCCTGGATGACTCCTCGAGTGAACCTCTGGCGGCAACCCCCAGGAAATCGAGGAGAAAATACCTGGCCCTGTCCACCACTTCGGAGGGAAGGTCTGAGAACTTCAAATCCTGGCAGAAACCCGCCAGCTGCGTCGTAATAGCTTCTTCTACGCCCATTTTAAAATGCCCACATCAAGATTTTAATTTTTTACTTCCCTCACAGGGAAGGGGTCCGATGGAGGGCATTGCAATACGCCCCCGATTATTACCCCGGTCCTACTCACGCTCATCATATAAGAAAACGGGCATGCAGAAGACGACAGCCCGTTTTCAAGATATCAGTGTAAATTCACGGCCGTAATAGTCGGCTATTTCCTGACTACTATGGTGGAGCGCTGGATGACGGCGGGTTCGCCGGAAGGCTTCTTGCACTCCGTCTCCAGCACCACGAAATCCATGCCCCCGCTCTTCCCCGATTTGCTGAAAACGTTCGCCACCTTGGTCTGACAGGTAAGCACATCTCCGGGTTTGACGGCCGCGAAATACTCGTACTCTTCCTCACCATGCAGCACCCTGGTAAGGTCTATGTCCAGGTCCACGAACGTCTGGAAGAATCCTTCGCCGGGACGGAAAGTGGTCGCGAACGTCGGAGG
>CAYVLI010000075.1:7856-9340 GCA_964452105.1 uncultured Nitrospinota bacterium | reverse complement strand
ATTAGAAAGCTAAGTCGAGAATGAGGGTGAACAGGTTCTCGTTTTGTGCGGCGCTACCTGTATTTTTTCCAAAACGGATGAAATCGCTATACTCTGCAGCAACTTTCACGTTTTGCCATGGGAGATAAGCTGCCTGGAGCGTGACAACCTCTCTTCTCAAACTACTATCCTGTGCTGAGCCCGTTTGTTCGAACTGGGCAATAAACCCGTACCTGCGCTTATAGTAATAGCTTCCTTGCGTTGACCAGCCCCAATGTTTCACTTTTACCCAGGATCCGTTGTTGGAGTCGCTACCGTTGACGGTATTTCCAAATAATTCTATCAGATGGTCTCCACTTTCAAGCGTGTAATTCACGTCGACGCCGATGCGTTTCACGTTGTTATCATATTCCTGACTAGATGCCGTATTTACCAGGTTCTCCCTTCCTAAATAGGTGTAAGCGCCCACGGCGAGGTCGCCTTTACCGTTTAGAGAAGATAGTATGGAGAAGGGTTTGATTATGATCCGCCCGTATCCGTCAAGGTCATCAGCGCTGCTGCTCCTATTCTCAACGCCCCCCCCTCCTGTAGCACCTCTGAAAGCGCCGGCGCTTGCGTACAAATAATCGCCGAATGATCCATAAACTACGCCTCCTGTGTTCTCTGGTTCAGCAAAATAAAAAAACTGACTATGTCTGGTAATAGCAAAAACATCATTTTTACGACGGAGACGCCTCCTCATAAGCGTAACCGTACTGTATGGATCGGCTCCCCCGGGTTCCATGCGCCCAGCAACAGCGCCAAAAATGTTGTCGCCAAATTCTTTGGCCAGGGCGATTTTCATGGTTTCCAATCCCCATTCACCATCTTCAAATACCGGCTCGGCAAAGTAGCCAATATTGGGGGTGACTCTTCCAGCCAGAAAAAAGGCGAGCTCGTCCGGGATGTTACTTTTATCAGGGCCGGCATCCTGCTTCGAGTATAACCAATTCTTGGCTCTGACGGAGACAGGAAAGACTTGCGGGATACTGAATTGGTTAGCGTTTATGGTGGGTTCAGATGTATCCGTGTAAGCTTTCACTTTGAAAGCACGACCGAATGGAGTAAGCCTCGGCCATATGGTATGACAGGCATTGCATCCCATTCCCGTCTGCCGGGCAAAGGAGGGCACCGCCCACGCATGCTTAACCAGCGCGCCCGGAGCTAACATGACACCTATAAGCAGGCACATTCCCATAATCCATAGAAATCTTCTCATTGAGGTTCTCCTTAATAGCAATCAGACAATAGCATCCTTCTGCTTAAAGCCTTTTTTCCAACCGTTTAACCTTAATCGCCACAAAAATCCAATGCTACCATGCATTCTTGGTTTCCCCTCCCTGCTTCCACTTAAAGCCCATCGCTTGGTTCCTTACCACCTCCTTTCCGAGGACGAATGCTGGATTGTAGCACTTCAGGGGTTAACTACCTCGCTATTAGTCGCAACTTTATCTCGTTGAATTTCG
>CAYVLI010000075.1:2032-7756 GCA_964452105.1 uncultured Nitrospinota bacterium | reverse complement strand
TTTTTTTAGTGATGATGTCACTTTTTTTTAGCAGGAGGAACGGGAACGCTGTTTTTTGTTTGAGATTTTCGTATGAGAAGACCGAGAACAGGATGCAGTCTATACTGGTTCTGTCACTGAAGGTTCCCGTGGGTCTTGTTCTTTTCCTTTACTTTTATACTTCTATGAAACGTCGTTAGATGGCGTTAGCGGCCCTCAATTATTCTGGTTTTAGAGATGTTTTGATATTTTGAAGAGTTGAGAGTTCGGGGAGGTCTCTGGCCAGGCAGTCTGCTGCCTTCCGATAAGGGTGGTGCGGAACGAAAAGAGGGCATCCCACCTGGTAAGATGCCCTCTTTTTCTTAATTCGGGTTCGAGTTAAATTATTCTGACGTTCTTAGCGCTGCGCCCTCTATCCGTCTGCTCAACGTCGAAGCTGACCCTGTCTCCTTCTTTGAGCGTCTTGAATCCCGGCATGGTGATGGCAGAATAATGGACGAACAGGTCTCCTTCGCCATCCTGCTCTATGAATCCATAACCCTTCTTCTCATTGAACCACTTTACTGTTCCCTCTGCCAAAGCGAGGACCTCCTTCCCAAATATAACTAACACCCACAGACTACCGCTCTGGCAAGGCTAAAAATCCTTCAGAGCTGAGCAAGTCCGCGGACAAGCAAACCTGAAGGCTTGTCCGGTTTTCAACACCACGTTGAATTTAATATGGTTTTGCCCGGCCGTCAATGAAAAATTGCTACTCGAACAGAGACGCTGAGGCCGGTTTGTTGTCAGCGACCATGAAAGCCATCGAAATTAATCCCCAGGCCACTTTTTGATATTCTCAATTACTGTCTTTGCATGCGACTCTTTTCTTATGTCCTGCTCCGTTTATGGTCTTCCTGAACTGCTCCACATATCTGAAAGGGTATTTTGTATAGAGGCATCCGTACCCCTGGCGAATTATTTCCGTGTTCAACATGACGCCGTCCGGGAGATAAACGTAGGCCAGGAGGCGGCCGTAGCGTCCTCGAAGCCTGCGGTCAAACTCCAGCCTTACGGTTTTACCTGATGCCTCGTTCGCCGTGAATGAGGCGGCTTCCGAATAAAAAACCTGGCCCCTTTCGGGTGTATCCACGCCTATCAAGCGGACTTTTTCGACAACCTCCTGATGCTCTATCCGGTAATACACACGAATGGTGTCTCCGTCTACGGCCTCTATAAAGCGGGCCTTCAGGGCAGGTTTTATGCCCTCCCTTGTTTGCGGGTTTTCAAAGCACGACCTACGGTGGCAGTGGTATTCACCTGTTTTGTGGTCATAATGGCCGCCATACCGGTCTAACCCGCCCGGGTGGGAACTGGCCGAAAGAGGGCTTGAAAGCAATATCATAATCAGCAGAAGGGTTCTTGCCTTCATAGACATACGTTTCCTCTTTTATATGGGTTCGCTCGCTGCTTCAGGGTGAATCATCGTTATCGGTCGGAGTGGAGTATTTGGCAGGGTAACGGGCGATGTTAAAAGTTTAAACACATGATCACTCAACTTGAGACCAGGATATAAGCTTACCTATGGGGGGGCCGTTCACAGGAGGCGATGTATTGTCGTAGTAAATCAGTATGTTCCCGGTCAGGGATGTAAGGGATGCGGCGCCGCTTCCAATCAGCGGTCCCCAGAGGGTTTTGTTGCCGCCGCCCTGGAAGTCGAAAGCTATGCCGGCGTACATGCCCAACTGGTTGGTTGCGCTGCCTATCTCCACACCCCCTGCGTAAACCACGTCGGCATCGGAGACCAGGGCCACGCCTGGAAGGTCCGGTGAACCTTTTAATTCTGTTCCCGTCTTGAGGGTTATCCTGCCCGCAGCCAGGACCACCGCATTCCAATCCCCGCTGGTATCAACTTCCAGAGGACCATCGAAGTAGAACACTCCGCCTTTGTTCGTATCAGGTGTTTGGCAAACCGCCCCTCCACTCGAAGATGGAGATTCCACTTTGTATGTACCGCTGTTGTTGCACACTTCGACGCACTCGGTCCCGCCCGAAGCAGGAACCCGTTGGCATGTCCCGTCGGCAATGATGGTGACACTGGTATCCAGCACAAGTGAGGCGGCCTGTGATTTATAATAGTCGGCAGAAAAATGGGGCGTGTCTGCCGGTGTGGCGCTTCCCGTCCCGGTACTGCCCCCGCCTATCAGGTTGACTGAGCCTGTCATCGTTCCTGAGGCGGTGACTGGCCCCTCTGCCTCGTCAGAGTTGCCGGTACTGGTAAGGTCTCCGTTGGTGTGCATGGAGGGAGTTGAGCCCGCGACGCTGACGTTTCCGGTAAGCGCCAGGTTGCCTTCGGTCAGGATGGCATACTTCGGCTCCGAAGCCACCATTTTATAGAGGCCTTTAACGAAGGCTGAAGACAAGATGTTTCCGCTGTTGTCTTCCACCCACCCCTTCGAAATGAGTATCACGCCGCCGTCACTATCCGTATCGTTGTCAACTATGGTGTCGTTGGACGGTCCGCTTACCCAGGCAGCGTCATCGTTATCGGAAATCCATACCTTGTATTTTTTTCTCGGCTCAACGGTTGTTGTGTCTATCCATACGTGCGGGTTATAGGTTGAGGAACCTATGGTCACAGGCTCGGTAGGGTAGGTGGAAGTTAATTCGCTGTCATTGAAACCATCGGTATCATCTGATTTCAACAAAGATGCTCCCTGGCTCAGCCCCGCCTCGGCCAGGTTCAGGGCTTCGTGCGTGGTTCGGACGTTGCTTACCATCTTATGCATGTCCACCGCAGAATAGAGGCTCAGGGTGCCTATGGTCATCATGGAAGCGCTGAGGGTTACTATAAGTATGATTGCCGAACCCTCTTCTGCGCGCTTAAACTTTTTTATTATCTTGCGCCTTGCGACGCCGGCGTCTTTCACTTTTTTTGCTCTTGCAAACATATTCAAACAGACACTCCCCCCCCTTCCTCTAAATCAGAGGATAGTGGGAATAACAACTCTTCGAACAAAAGGTTTCGACACTTAATAACGTTAGCAATAACCATGCCGAAATGACGAAGTGGTTCAGCTTTCTAAGGGTTACTATATGGAAGGACGCTATATATTTGAACTTAAAGAGTATTTTGGAGGAAGCGAAGTGGGCTTGAAGCCATCCTAAAGCACTGTGAAATTTTAAACCGATGGCAATTATAGGAGATAGAGAATAGACTTTTTCCCATAATTACTTTTCTTTGGAAAAAAGTACCCACTGTCATTGCATCAGAACCATCGTCTCCGTCATAATGATGTCCTCAGTGTCATTCCCCGGATTGGGCGGGAAATTTAGAGACAAGAAATGACAAGAGGGTTAAATCCAGCCTACGGCGGGAATGTGTTCCGGCTTTCGTGGGAATGCAGGTACTGTCGGGCAGGGCAAGACCACAGGATATTATTTTAGATGCATCAATAAGTGAAAGATGCGAACGAGATGCCTCCCTGTTTCCTTATGCAGAGAGCGCTTATAACTTTCTGCTACTCTTCATCTTCATGATGTTCATGATGTTTGTGCGGGGTATCGCCTTGCAGTTCCTTATGGACGTGCAGACCTTTGTGGGAAAAGGTATGTTCGTATGCGATGACTTGCCAGATCTCCTCCTCTGTAAGGTCTTTCTCGAAGGAGGGCATAATAGAGTTGAAAGGTGGAAATGCTCCTCCTTTGGCGACGCGCCAGAACCAGTAGCCGTCGCTCATGGTCGCGATCATATCCTTATCGGTAAAATCAGCAGGCTTTATCGTGGCGGCGGATGCAACCGGTCCTTTACCGTCCCCGTTTATGCCGTGGCAAGCGGAGCATTTTCCCTGGTATATCTTCTTGCCCGAAACGATGGCATTCGGATCGGCCCAGTACCCGTTTTCCATGGATGCGTATTTTTTCGGTATTCCCGTTTCATGGTTTTTTTCATCACCAGATGCACCGGCGCTTGCCGTCAATCCCATAATCAACAGCCACACCGAAAAAAAAGCTATTATTTTCATGATTCTTCCCCTGTTATTAATGAAAAACAGATACTTCTATTTAGCATCAAACAAATCATCTATTTCCAGAAAGTCTTTAGCCTCCCACGCTTAGAGCGCGGAACAAGACCTAAATATATATATGCTATTTCACCATGTCAAAAAGTAAATTCCAAGTCGCCTCCCGGGATTGGCTTTCCAATCATCATGTTGTTTCCCCTTCTACAAAAAATCTAACTGTTGGAAGCTACCGCCAAATCTCCTTGCTTTTCGCTACGGTTCTGTTTATCGTCTCATTCTCCGGTGTGACTCTGCACGCCAGCAACTCCGAATCTTCATTGTGCTGCTTTTGCCTCCTCGTCGCTTCTTCCCTGTTAGCGTTGGCGTAGCAATAGACACAGCCGTGAGGGCAGGTGTCGTAGGCGCCTATATCACGGCTGTCGGTACAGGCGCATTGATCCCTGGTGGGATTGGTCTTGAAATTGAAAGGTTTATCGGGGAAGAGCTCCCTCAACAATGCTCCATCGATGCAACTCCCTTTAGCCACCTGGCCGCCCACCAGGTAATCACTGCAGCAGGAGAGAAGCATTATGTCATTATCGTGGGCTATTTCGGAAAGTTCGGCTACCAGTTCAAGCTTTTCATCCAGAGAAGGATCGTAGCACCTGATACCAGTTTCTCCAAGCAGGGTCAGGGCATTCCTTTTTACTTTGGAGTAGAACTGGGTGAAGCTTATGTAGCAGCGCCGGGTGTGGCCTCTCAACCGCCCTGCCAGATAACTGAACGTCTTGAGATGGTATTCGGTTTCAGTTACATCGGAAAATAAAATGGGATCATAGCGCCAGAACGCCCGCCTGGAGCCATACTCGCCGGCCAGTCGCCTGAACTGGTCCACCGTTACCTTCATCTCGGGAACATTTGCTTCAAATATCAAAGGGAGCCCGGTTATGGTGAAATGGAAGCAGAAATGGTAGCCCTTTGATTCGAGCTCAGGCAGGCGCTGCATGAGAGGCCCGTAGTTCTTGGACCAAAATACTATGCTGTGAACGTCATCGGCTAAAAGAGAGACTCGATGCTCCTGTCCCCCGAAGGGGTTGCGGTAAATGGCATACCCTTCCTTTATGCGATTCATGAACCAAGGCGCATAGAATGCCGGGATATCGGTCCTTCGACTGGCGGAAATTATATTCATTTATTGTACCTGTGCCCTAAGCGAAAAGTTTACAATCCGCGTTTAATATTATATCTTCGGCACAAAAGGCTGGGAGCAGTTTTCTCGCTTGTTTAATCAGGATGGCGACGTTCTTTTCCCAGGCAAAATTATCCGAAATAGTTAAGTATATGTTAACAGAGTTTAAATCCGCTTGACTGTACCGTGGTTTAATAATATTATCATAAGGCTCGTTTATCAACTGAAACGGCTGCGAAAGCCTGTACTGATTAAGAAAGGAAAGGAAGAGTGGCCCTTGTCAATCGGTAAAAAATTAAGAGAGTTGAGATACGAAAAAAAGTTATCCCAGGAAGTGCTTGCGGCCCAGGCTTTTATCACCAAGAGCACGATCTCTCAGATCGAAAACGACAGGCTGTCGCCTTCCATCAACACTCTCAGAAAAATCGCCAAGTCGTTGGGAGTGCGCATCACCTATTTCTTCGAAGACGATGAAAAGCCCGATTATATCCGCATCGTTCACAAGGATGAGCACCGCATACTGACTTTTGACCACACCTCGGAAAAATGGCAGATACTGGCGTCGGGTATCCT
>CAYVLI010000075.1:0-1932 GCA_964452105.1 uncultured Nitrospinota bacterium | reverse complement strand
TACTGACTTTTGACCACACCTCGGAAAAATGGCAGATACTGGCGTCGGGTATCCTTGACGGACGAATCGTAGGAATAATAGCCGTACTGGATCCAGGAGACACCGGGGCGGAGAACATCATGGTCGAACCGGGAGAGATGAAGCTGATATATATGCTGAAGGGGAAAGCCGAGTTCTTCTACAGCGACAATGTTTATGTCCTGCAAGAGGGGGACAGCGTATATTTCGACGGTGGAGTCCCCCACAACTGGAAAAACATAGGAAAAACCGAGTCCAAAGCGCTGGTCATATTGACCAAATAGTTTCGATTCACCACCGAAATGGAGGTTTAGCACAATGGAAGAGAAGGCGGCCGCCAACTGGAAAGAACAATCGATGATGCTTGAAAGCCTGCTCAGGCTCAAGACGCTTCCCATAGGAATAAAGCTCTTCGAATCCGAAGAGGAGATGATGAAGGTCCCCCGCATCCGCCGGTTGCATAACAAGGCCACAATGTGCCAGGTTATCTATCAGTCCAGGAACATAGGATGGACGCTGGGAGTGGTCGCCGATGATTTCGTCGGAGGCAATTGCGCCACGGTAATCGGGCTTGCCACACCTGCGCCCGATCTCATGGACGGCACCAAGCTCACAGGCGTCTGGTTCAAGGAGAAGGCAGATGCGGCCAAACATCAGCAGGCCATCCCGCGTGTCCCCGCAGGGAAGTATCATGCGGCGGCTTTTTCTCCAATCGGTTCCGGCAGGCTGGACCCTCCGGACACGGTTCTCGTATTCGGGAATCCCGCCCAGATAATCCTGCTCATTAACGCCCTGCAGTGGAAGGATTACCAGCGGTACGATTTCTACTGCGTCGGTGAAACAGCCTGCTCCGATTCCATCACCCAGAGCATCCTGGCCGACAAGCCTGCGGCGGCTATCCCCTGCTACGGTGAGAGGCGCTATGGCCATGTGGCAGACGATGAAATGGTAATCGCCTTGCCACCGCGCTACGTACCCAAGGCTATCGAAGGATTACAAGGGCTGGCCAAGTCAGGGCTCAAATACCCGATACCCCTGTGGGGCGCACAGGCAGACCCCGCGGCGGGCCTGGCCTTCAGCTATCCCGATGAGGGAAAAGGAAAGAAGAAGTAGTATTTCCCGACGCTCATATCTTTGTACACGAGCCTCGGGAAAATCTTTAAGGGGATGATTCCATGGAAACTTTCATCGACGACAATAACGCCGACGTGATTATAGACGTTGACAAGTGTACCCAGTGCCTCAACTGTCAGCTAATCTGTTCGATAACGTACGAAAAAGCATTCAATCCCGCGAAGGCCAGAATAACAATAGAGCGAGCTTCCACCGGAGAGAAGATAACGCGCTTCACCGGGGAATGTACTTCCTGCAACCTCTGCGTGGATTACTGCGTTTATGGCGGCATAACTCTCGCTTAACCTATGCCGCAGGAGGAGAAAATGTTTCATACCGCTATCTGCGACATGCTGGGGATCAAATATCCGATCCTTCAAGGGGCCATGTCCGGGGTCACGGATGCCAGGTTGGTAGCCGAAGTCTCCAACGCCGGCGCCCTGGGGGTAATGGCCACAGCGTATTACAGTCTTGATCAGATCAGGGACGAGATAAAGCGCACCAAGGACCTGACGGATAAACCCTTCGGCATAAACCTGGTTCCCATGGGAGTCGGATTTGAGAAATTGGCGGAACTGGCAGTCTCCGAGGGGGTCACCATAGCCACGACGGGGAGGGGCGATCCCCGCACTCCCGTGGTGCGGCTTCTCAAGGAACACGGGATAACGGTGATACCCGTGGTGCCCACTGCAAGGCATGCGCGAAGACTGGAAGAGGAGGGAGCGGATATCATAGTCGCCTCCGGATGCGAAGCAGGCGGCCACGTAGGCAAGGTGTCCACGCTTCCTCTTATACCCCAGG
>CAYVLI010000074.1:3504-9380 GCA_964452105.1 uncultured Nitrospinota bacterium | reverse complement strand
GCCGGGGGTATGGTTTAAAATGGTGCGCAGCTGCTCCAGGCTCAGGTTGCCGCCGCTGAGGATGAGCACGACCTTCTTCCCCTTCAGTTGCTCCTTTATCTTTAAAGCAGCCGCCAGCGGCGCAGCGCCCGCACCTTCGGCCAGGTTATGTGTCTTCTCCAGGTAGAGCCTGATGGCCTCGTACATCTCCTCCTCGCTCACCAGCACTATATCGTCCACCAACTCTTTTATGATGTCGAATGTGCCCTCGACGGGCGCGCGGGTGGCCATCCCCTCGGCGAAGGTGTTGCACTCCTCGGTTTCCACCATGCACCCCTCCTTGAAAGAGAGGTAAATGGCAGGCGCAAGCTCCGCCTGCACGCCTATCATGCGCACCTGCGGCCTAAGCGACCTGGCCACGATGGAGTTGCCGCAGATGGAGCTGCCAAGGCCTATGGGGACGATGATAGCGTCCGGGTCGGGAAGCTCGTCGAAAATCTCCAGGCCCATGCTGCCAACGCCCTTCACCAGGTCCAGGTCGGCGGGATGTATGAGGGTGGCGCCGTTTTTCCCGGCATAGTCCATGCAAGCCGCAAGCGACTCGTCGAAGTCCTTCCCGTGGAAGATAACCTCCGCCCCCATGTTGCGCATGGATTCCACCTTCCCCGGGTTGGAGACCTCCGGCATGAAGATTGCCGCCCGGCAGCCGGTGAGTGAAGCGGCGTAAGCGATGGCCTGGCCGTGGTTACCCGTGGAGGCTGTGACCACGCCTCTGGCCCTTTCGGCTTCATCCATGACGCAAAGTTTATAGACCGCGCCCCTTATCTTGAACACGTTTATGGTGTGGTGGTTCTCGTATTTGACGTAAACTTCCGCACCCACCATTTTGCTCAACGCCTTCGAATGCCTGAGCGGGGTAGGGGACACATATTTATGGACCAGTTCAGCCGCCCTCTGGATATCCTGCAGGGTTGGCATTGTCGTCATCAAACTAACCTCCATCGAAGGATTGATTATGCCTGTATCCTATCTCCCGGGTCGGGCAACTTTATCAGCATGGCCGGTATTATGGCAATGGAGAAAATCACCGCCAGAAGGATAAACGTATCCTGGTAGCCGGTGAGCATGGCATGGTCGAGAATCTTG
The DNA here is from genome assembly GCA_964452105.1 of uncultured Nitrospinota bacterium. GTDB lineage: Bacteria > JAUXIQ01 > JAUXIQ01 > JAUXIQ01 > JAUXIQ01 > CAYVLI01. The sequence continues at coordinate 8,255 of CAYVLI010000074.1, read as the reverse complement.
CGGGCTATGAGAACAAGCGATTTGGTATGTATCAGGTTGCTGTTCTCGCCGATGTTCGTCAGGTACTGGCTGAGATGCAGCATGGCCTCCCTGATGCTCACGGAAGAGGCGTCTACCCCCTGGAGGCCGTGTATGGTGTTCCATGATATCCTGTAGGAAAGGATGGTGGTGGTGATGGCTATCCCCAGGCTTCCACCCACCCCCCTCATGAGGGACAGCAGCCCCGAGCCGTGCCTGTACAGCTCGGGAGGCAGACTTTGCATTGCGGCGCTGGTGAGGGGGGCCACTATCCAGCCTGCACTGAAACTCCTGAACAGCAGCATCAGCAGGATTATTCCCAGGCTGGTCAGCGTGTTGATGGTTGAGATGAGATAGAAACCGATGACTCGCATTATCAGCCCGCTGACTATCAGGTATTTGGGGTTAATCTTGTCCGATAGTTTCCCTGAGAGCACGGAAGTGCCCCCCATGGTGAGGGCGGTGGGCAGCATGAAAAGGCCTGCCTGCAGGGGAGATAAGCCCAGGGCTCGCTGAAGGAAAATGGAGATGAGGAAGAAAGTCCCCATGGCCCCGACGTAGTTTATGGCGGCCACGCATGAGATCAGTGAAAAATTGCGTATCTTGAAAACAGACAGTTCCACCAGAGGGGAGAAAATTTTCGATTCCCTCAGGACGAGCAACGTTCCCGAGGCCGCCGCCACAAGGAACAGTGTGATTATATAGGAAGAGGTCCATCCCTCGATGTTCCCCTGGCTGAGGGCCACCAGAAGGGATATCAGGAAGAGCGCCAGAAAAACCAATCCCCAGGAGTCGAGGGTATTTTTAACCTTTTCCTTTTTTTCAGAGAGGACCACGCTTCCCAGCAGGATGGCGGCTATCCCTATGGGCACGTTGAGGTAGAAAATCAGCCGCCAGGAATGCTCTTCGACTATCCAGCCTCCCAGGGTAGGGCCGATGGCCGGACCAAAGGTCATGCCCAGGGTATAGACGCCCAGCGCGAACCCGCGCTGGTCCTGGGGGAAAGTTTCGTACAGTATCACCATCCCCAGAGGTATTATGGGACCTGAGGCGATGCCCTGTATTACCCGGAAGAAGATAAGTGAGTCGATGTCCCATGCAGCACCGCACAAGATGGAGGTGATGGAGAAAAGCCCCAGGCTGCTTAGGAATACTTTCTTGTTGCCGAAGCGCTCTCCCAGCCAGCCGATTGTCGGCATCAGGATGGTCATGGTGATCATATAGCCGGTGACCACCCATCTAATTTCGTCCACGTTCACACGGAGGCTGGACATTATTTTAGGCAAGGCTATGTTCAGGATGGTGGTGTTGAAGGAGATGACCATGGTCCCCAGCACCACCACCGCCATGGTCAACCACTTGGAAGATTGACCCTCCGTCATGCCTGTTGTGTTACTTTCGATGATATCTAAAGCCATGCCTCTACACTCTTAAGGCGGAAATGCCGAGCTCTACTGGCCTCATGGTCAGGCATCCAGGGTCATTGGCGCCCTACTCGATAAGGCAGGCAGGCGCTGCGATGAACGACTTGTTTCAGGGCCTCCGGGAGGAATCAGAAGGCTCCCGCCGCGGCAGGATGGCAAAATCCTCCAGAAGAATTTAAGCCCCACCTTAAGCCGTGCCGAGGCGGGGCGTGTTAAAAATTTTTGCGATAGATAATATCGCCGATTCAAATCCGCAAGGTCGAGAAGGTCTGCTTGAGCCGCTCCCTGTCAGGAAGCTCTTTTTTCCTGTTCTTGCTTTTTCTCGTGGAGTTTGGGCGACTGTGTCCGGATCGATATAATCTTCCAGTCGCCTCCCTTGAGAATGCTTTCGATCCCTCCTTCTTTCTTCATGGTGAAAGTTATGGTGCCAGGCCCCCTTTCAAATTTGCCGGTATATACGACGATTGTAGGCGAGTCCAGGTAGCGGATGTTAAGCTCTTTCAACCGGTAATGTTTCAGGTACCCCATAGCGCCATGAATATTCTCGTTCATTGTCACGAATTTCTTGTAAGGCATCTGCTGCCGGCCCTGGGGAGATACGCTCAGGTAAGCGTCTTTATAGTTTCCCATTTGAGTCTGCAAAAGGTAAGCATAAACCTTGTCCTGTACGGCCTGATGGTCCCTCAAGGTATTCTGACTGAAAAGATAAAGGGCCCCTATTGCCCCGAACCATATTACCAGGAACACTACGGAAACGATCTTTACGGCTAATTTGGTTGCACTAGGTCCTTCCCGCTTCCGTTTTATGAGGATTACGATGAGAGAAATTATGATGAAATAAATCCCCAGCGTGAACCAGGCGAGTATGCTCCGCTTCTTCCGTCGCGCCAGGAGCAGGCAGACGATTCCGAAAATAAGGTTTATTATGGCCAGGTAATAGCTCTTTGAAATCAATGTGCCGGCTTTCTCTATTTCAGGCGTGGAGATGAAGCGCGGGGCAGGCGTTTTCCCTCTCCCGGCCTTGCCCACAGCCGCTTGAGGTTTATCAGCCGTGGTTCCTTCCCCGGGTTTTTTCACCGGTGGCGGCGCAGCAATCTGCTTTTTACCTTTTTTTGCCGCAACGGTCTGTTTTGCGGGTTTCTCCCCGGCGGATTTGAGGGCTGCCTGATCGGCTTTTGCCGTTTCGGCCGATTTTTTCTTTTCGCCGGACGCTTTGACTGCAACGCGCGCCCCTGGCGCTTCGATGTCGTCCCCGCGCTGCACCCAGGCCAGCATCTTGTTGGGCAGGCGCACGGCGTACCACCCGCTGGGCAGGCTCTTTACCACCTCGAACTCCTTGCCTTCCCCGGCATAGGCGAGCACCCTGGCTTCCCTGCTGGGCTCAGCACGGAGCTTTACCAGCTCACCCTTAATTTTAAGAGTGTCTGCGCCGGCCAGTACAGGCAGCACGAGCAGGATCAGCAGCGATACGTAAATTATCTTTCTCAATTTCGTGTCCTTTCTCAAATAATTGCAGGAAAAGAATAAACCGATGAATACCCATTCTTTGAATAACGTTATTTGAAACCGGGACAATTTTAAAACCACGGATACATCTTTTCAACCCGAATAGATTAAAACTATGTGCGGCCGCCCGCATTTCATCTGATATTTATAGAAAACTAATCCATCATTCAAATTTGTCTCTCGATGGGCAAATACCCCTGAGCGCACACCCGGCGCACTTAGGTCTGGCAGGTTTGCAGACCTCCCGGCCGTGCCTTATGACGTTGATATGAAAGGAATAGACCCTGTCCGGAGGGACCAACGAGCCCATTATCTCATGCGCTTTGACATCGCTGCATTTTTCCGGCAGAACACCTAAACGGGAGGAGACCCGGAAGATATGTGTATCCACGGGGAAAACGGGTTTATGGCAGGCGAACAGAAGCACACAGGCCACGGTCTTGGGTCCCACGCCGTTGAAGGAACTCAAAAGCTCTTTCCCTTCCGTAACCGGCAGTTTATTCAGGAAGTTCAGGTCGAGCTTGCCGTATTTGTCATGAATGAGAGTGAGTATTTTCTTTATTCGCGCGCTCTTCTGGTTGGCCAGCCCCCCCACCTTGATGGCCTCCGCTGTTTCCAGGACGGGCGCTACCATGACCTGTTCCCATTCAGGGAAACGCGATCGAAGGGAAGTATAAGCCCTGTCCCGGTTACGGTCGTTGGTGTTCTGTGAAAGTATGGTGAATATCAGCTCTTCGAGAGGATCCTTGTATGGCTTGGGAGAAGGTGTCCCGTATGATTTTTCCAGGAGGTCGGCAGCTTTCAGAACCACTGCTTCAGGTTTTTCGCTCTTCAGTTTTTTGCCCGTCTTAATGTTTGTATCCATAACCGTAATTTATACTATCATATTTACTGATGGTAACGACAGGTGTCATTTTTTACTCGAAAATCCATGCCCACCTCAAGCGACGCATAAAGTTATAAGGAGTATATATCATCTCGTGAAGTATAGAAGGGCGGCAAGATTATTGCTTTTGGTAGTACAATCTAATATCCTTATGGAAAACTTTACCCTTGGTTAACGCAATTGGTGAAAGAGGTAGAGATATGCTTTCCGATTATCCTCGCTTTGTGGTTTTAAATGATGGGTCGAAGGTGACCCTCCGGCCCATGGGGAAAGACGACGGTGAGAAACTCCTTAAGTTTTTCAGGAGCGTTCCCGAAGACGAGCGGTGGTTTCTAAGAGACGATGTGGCGGATCCGGCCGTAATAAACGAGTGGGTCGATAACCTGGATTATACGCACATCCTTCCCATCCTGGCCGAGAAGGACGATGAGTTCGTAGCCTGCGCCAGCCTGCACTTCGCAAAATACGGAAGCACCAGGCACATCGGAGAATTAAGAATAGTTATCAGCCCTCAATATAGACACAAGAAGCTGGGGACATGGATGCTGCTGGACCTCATTAACGTAGGCATGAAGTCCGGTCTGGAAAAACTGCTGGCAGAGCTCTACTCGGGTATCCATAATGCCGCCATTAAAGCGGTTAGAAAGCTTGACTTCTTCCAGGAGGCTTGCATCACGAATTTTGCCAGAGGCAAAGATGGAGCCACGCACGACCTCATCATCATGGTGAAGACCCTCCATCATGAATGGACCGATTTTTGATCGTCCTCTCCTCAGATAACCTGAATACGGTGCGAAACGAGAGGGAGCCCTTTCAATGTCCGCCAACCCGGGAAAAGAAATCGAGTATAAGACATCCGATGGGCTGGTATATATCAACGTAGAAAGCGATTGGGAATTCATCCAAACGCTGGAGTT
>CAYVLI010000074.1:1410-3404 GCA_964452105.1 uncultured Nitrospinota bacterium | reverse complement strand
ACTAACCAAAATAAGTTACCGGAAAATGCTCATGAAACTCTTCGGCTCCATCGGTTTCAGGCACTATTACACCAACGAACCAAACGTACTCATGGACGCCGCTAACATGCTCATGGCAAAAATAGGAAGCAGGGTCGGCAAGGAAGACCACGACCGCTTCATCGAGACCCTCTTCTCCTTTAAAGGATGACCCCTTTTATGCGTCGCCGCCCCTGAGAGCAGGTTTCAAAGAATGAACGGAAAACCAGCGGTAAGAACTATCCTGATGTTTTATTCCCTTGCTGGAAGGTTTGAGGCATGCTAAAATCGACATCGGTTTCATCGAATAGAGAGGTAACAGGGGTTTTATTCCAGATTTGAGAAGGAGGAGGAGGATGGCTTATCAGTTCATCAAATACGAGAAGAAAGACAGTATCGCTTATATAACCATTAACAGGCCGGATGTTATGAATTCCTTGCATCCACCGGCCAACCGGGAGCTATCGGAAATCTTTGATGACCTGAACAGCGACGACAACTGCTGGGTAGGCATCATCACCGGTGCAGGCGAAAAGGCGTTTTCGGCCGGGAACGACCTCAAGTACACCGCACAGCACGGCCTGGAAAAACTGGGCAAAGGTGGATGGGGAGGGTTGGCCCTCCGCTTCGATTTCTGGAAACCTCTAATCGCCGCCGTTAACGGATACGCACTGGGCGGCGGGTTCGAGATAGCGCTGGCATGCGATATAATCGTCGCCTCCGAAAACGCACAGTTCGGTCTGCCCGAGCCCACCGTAGGGCTGATGGCAGGCGGAGGAGGAGTGCACAGGCTGCCCCGGCAGATCCCGTTGAAGATTGCCATGGGCATGATATTGACCGGTAAACCGGTGAGCGCGAAAAGAGCTTACGAGGTGGGCATAGCTAACGAGGTCGTGCCTCTCCAGGATTTGATGTCAACCGCAGAAAAGTGGGCGGCAGACATCCTGCGCTGCGCCCCATTATCGGTCCGGGCCAGTAAGCAGTGCTCCATGATGGGGCTGGAAATCGGGCAGGAAGACGCCCTCATGCGGATGTACCCGGCGGAAGACGACATGAGAGGCTCCGAAGATTGGGTGGAGGGTCCAAAGGCTTTCGCAGAGAAGAGACCCCCCCAGTGGAAGGGAAAATAGCGGGGTATTTGCATGTATAAGAATATTTTGTGCGCGGTGACGCTTCAGGCAGGCGGCGAAACAAACCTTCACTCGCTGGCAGTGAGAGACGTGGCTATATCCATGGCCAGGGATAGTTCAAAGAAGGTCAATGTCCTGACGGTCTATAACCTGGAAAGGGTTGACGGCCATCATGAGCTGATACCCACGATTGATGAAATAGAAATAGGGCGTTCCATCAAGGAGAAAGAACGCCAGCACCATGAATTGGGACACATTCAAAAGATTGAGGAACAAATCCATTCAGCCATGGACCACTTCATAGTCGAATTTCACAACCATGGTGTAGAGACCCGGCAGATTGTTAAAGAAGGCAATCCTCGTGAGCTTGTTGTGGATACCGCAGAAGAGATCGGCGCCGACCTCATAATTATCGGTGCGCACGCCCGGAGGGGCCTGCTGGATGTTCTTCTGGGCGGCACCGCCCAGGCCGTGATCAACAAGGCCAGGTGCACCGTTGTAATGGTTAAGCACAAACGCTGAGAGAGCGATATCTACTTCATAAAAACAGGGCTGGAGGTTCTGCTACTCCTCCAGCCCGTTTGTAAAGGCACCGTCCGCTGAGTCATTGAAAGAGAGTTATTGAGAATCTCATTTAGAGCAGGATATTGAGATGTGACATTCACCGGGGCAAACACGATTAGATGTGAAACCTTATTTTAAATCAACGATTGACGGGGACGCCGCCCCGCAGCTCAAGCTCGTTTCCAGTGTTTCCTGACAATAGTTTTTTCGAGAGGAGTTAGCCATGGCCAAGGCTCTGAAAAAGTACAAGATACTCTCTACCGCTCCCCCTCTGGTTCTGCA
>CAYVLI010000074.1:0-1310 GCA_964452105.1 uncultured Nitrospinota bacterium | reverse complement strand
ATAATCTAATCAGGGCGGCATCGGGCAAGACTCCCCTTAATATTCAGAATAAAGTCCCGTTCAAGGCATGACTTTATTTCTGCATGTGTTAAAAGATAGCCTTGAGGGCCTCAAATAAAGAGCGGGCGGCATGGGACTGGACAGCGTCAAAAAGGGTTACAGGAGTGAGGTCCAGGTAAGCCGCTATGACAAAAGGTTTTCAGGCCTCAGGGGCAGGCTCAATAACCGCATAGTGTTGAAGACCATTCGAAAGGCTTACGGAAGGACGAAAAGCGGCGCATGCGTTCTGGATGTGCCCTGCGGGACGGGACGGCTGCAGGGAGTATTGGGTGAGTTGAGTTCGGCCGTCAGTGTGCAGGCGGATGTTTCCATGGAAATGCTCTCGGCAGCCAGGAAAAAGCAGGAAGAGAACGGAGGCGCCAACCGTTTCGTCCAGTGCGATTTAACCCGGCTTCCGTTCAAGGATAAATCTTTTCAAGCGGCGTTCAACGTGAGGTTCATGCAGCACCTGAAGCCTCGTGAGAGGGTGGTCGCTCTAAAAGAGCTCGGCAGGGTTTGCGAAAAGCTTGTCGTGTGCTACTATCATAGATACACCTTCAAGACGCTGAGCAGGTTTATACGAAGTAAACTGAGGCTGTACGGAGAAGTCCCGGTAAAAGCATCCAGGGCGGACCTGAAGAGGGAAGCCGATGCTGCCGGGTTGAAGGTGCAGAGGGTTCGAAGGGTGGTTCCCTTGTTCTCGGACAACTGGGTCGTGACGCTGAAAAGCGTGGAGGCTCCAGGCCGTTAGATTATTGGAAAAGAAGGGTGGAAAGGCCGTCACATGCCCATACCCCAGGACAACCTGCAAAGGATATTAATCGTCAAGATGAGCTCCATCGGGGATGTAGTTCACGGCCTTCCCCTGCTCCATGCCCTGAAGCGGCATGCTCCATCTGCCTTCATCGGCTGGGTGGTGGACAGGCGATGTAAAGGCATTCTTGAAAATAACCGCTGCATAGACCGGCTCTTTATTTTTGAGCGTGAAAGGTGGGGAAGGCGCAGCGGGTTCGTGCAGACGCCTTTCGAGTTTTCAGCGATGATTCGCTCCATAAAGAGTTACAGATTCCAGTTAGCGATAGACCTGCAGGGCCTTTTCCGCAGCGGCATGATAACCTATCTTTCCGGCGCGCCAATTCGCATGGGTTTCGCAAACGCCAGGGAGATGAGCAGGGTTTTTTATAACCTCAAGGTGGAGGCGCCGGAAGAAAGTAATCTCCATGCCGTGGACAGATATATGCTCATGGGGCGGAAGCTGGGCATAGAATCAG
>CAYVLI010000073.1:6209-9383 GCA_964452105.1 uncultured Nitrospinota bacterium | reverse complement strand
TGGCGATGGCTTTAAAAGCAGAACTCGATGCATTTTCCGCCAGTTCCCGGGACATTGTCCCCTTCTGTATTGCACCCTTGAAATTTTCCTGACTGAGGGCGCGTTGAGCCCTTTCCAGCACAGACTTGGCCTGCGAGAGCTGGGTTCTTGCAGAACCCAATTCCACCTTATCGGCTCTCGGCGTGTTCGCCGCTTTGTTAACCATGTTTTCGGCCGTTCGGATGGCTGCTCCGGCGGCGGCTACTTCAAAATTCGCTTCCCGCTTGGCATAAGCCCTCGCCCTCGCGGCTTTCTTTGCAGCCTTCTTCGCAGCCTCGTTACCTCCCCCCCTGGTCTTCTGCATCACCTCGAAGGCTTTTGAACCGGCTTCCCCGGCCAGTTTCTGCCCTCTTTTCGACATCCTCTGCGCGCTCAGGTAGCTTTCGGTCTTTAACATCGATTTAACCTGACCGTATAGCTCAATGGCTCTATCCAGGAGAGTCCTGGCCTCACCGAGGTCCTTATCGGTAGCCCCTTTCTTTTTGGCGTTTGCGATCAATCCTTGCGCTGTAGTGATGTCAGAACCAAGGGCGGCCGCCTCGAAATTCGCCTCTTTCCTGGCCCCCTTCATGGCTTTGCCGGTCGCCTTTTCTGCAGCCCCTGCCGCAGCGATAGCATTCTTTGCTGCTCGCTCGGCCTCGAAGTAATAGGCTTTTTCACTATAAGTCAAGGCATCTTTCAGCAGGCCCTGAGCTTTCTTGTACTGTTTGCCAGCGTAAATTTCGGCGCCTGCGGCTTTAGCCTTTTCAAGCGCCGCCTGGGCATCCGCTATCTTCTGAGCGGGCGGACCGGCGCAACCAGCCAGAAGCGAAATAACCACCAGGCCAGCGAAGATTGATAAAAAGAGGTGCAATTTATAACCTTGTTTTTTCACTCTCATTTCCTCCTTCCCTTTCGGTTGTTAAATTATTTATATTTTTAAGGCGGAACCCATGTTAACTAAAGGATTATCACATGTCAAGTTTATTCTGTTTACAAAAATCACGATTATAATTTTGGTTCCATAACCAAAATTTATTTGTTCGGCATATCATCTTCTGAAGTGGGAAGATGGTGCTTCGGCTGAAAAGATGCGCAGAATATGATATATATTTCCCGAGTCACAGGCCTGCATGCTCTAAAATAGATGATGAGATGCATGCCGTTGGCCGTCCCGATATGGTTCTCACCCTTAGACCAGGGAGTTTGACGAAGTGACTTATGATGAATGGGAAAGGGCTTTCAAGGCGGACAAGATAAAGCCTGTGTACATCATCGCATCGCAGGAATATTTCTTCGCCAGGCAAGTTGTGCAGAAGATAAAGGAGGCCCTGCGGGAACAGACAGAGGATGATACCAACTATCAACGGCTCGAAGGCGCCGAAACAGAATTTACTGAACTAATTGAAGCAGTCAATACCGTGCCTTTCTTCGGCAGCAGGAGACTTGTGGTTCTGGAATCCGCTGATAGCTTCGTCAGCAGGTTAAACAAAACGGAGCAGGAGGCGCTGAGGAACTACCTGGGTTCTCCCAATCCCAGCACTGCGTTCATGATGATTTTCGACACTACGGATCAAAAGGAGTGGCGGGACAAGCATCTCAAGTGGACAAAAGAAATAAAGGGTACCGGCGATTTCCTTGACTGCAGAAAAATATACGAAAACCAGATACCCCGTTGGGTAAAGCGCATTGCCGACCGCATAGGCTTGAAGCTGAACGGAAAAGCCATGGAATACGTCTGTCATTACATGGGTACGGATGTACAGTCCATCTACAGTGAGCTTAATAAACTGAAGGTCAGCGCCGGTAAAAAGCCTTGCCTCACGCTGGAGGATGTTCAGGCGGTCGTGGGCGACAGGCGGCAGAGCGATATCTTCGCTTTTCAGCATTCCCTGGGCGAAGGAGATACCGGAGCAGCGCTTGAGATGTTGAGCAAACTTCTGGCCGAGGGAGAAGAGTGGCCCAGGGTGTTAAGCAGGATGTTTTACTACTTCAAACAGCTATTGCTGATAAAAGAGCTTGACGAAAGAGGCCAGGCGAAGCCCGGAAATATAACCAGAATAACAAGAAACAGGAACGGGCGGATCAACCAGAAATTCCTTCTGGCATCAAGGCGTTTCAGCAGGGATGAACTCCTGGGCGTGTTTCCAAGGCTTCTGCAGGCGGATATAGATATGAAAACGGGCGGTCCTAAAGCAGAAAACGTACTGCCCCCCCTGGTGGCTGAGCTATGTAATCGGCCCTGACCGCGCGCGCTTGCGATTGAAGCTCTATCTGCCTTTTAACCGGCTTATGGCCTTATCAACCTCTCGCAGACAATCCAGGATAATTATGGATTGAAAAGCAAGAGGGAGACCATTTACATACTTCCTTTGCTCCCCTACGTCCTTCATTTTTCCCACGGCCTCGGTCGCTGAATCTATCTCTTCTTTCTGTTTCAAGCGTATCTCCGACAGCACCTCCAGCTTTCCGCTGTTGCGGAGAACCTCTGACGCCACGGCAAGCACGTAATCTCTACCCCAGATTCCAAAGACATCTATTTTTGTGTATGCATCAGTCATGGTTTAAAAGACAATTTATCTGCAGGCCATGTAGAGGCCTTCTCATCAACCTTGATTACCTTGCCCCGCTCGAATTCCACCACCAATATTTTATCGCGCGGGCAGTTATAAATCCATTTTTCCGAAATTTCGGGCGATTCCCCCCCTCTCTCGATGATTCGAGGAACCCCCATGGCCAGATATACCTGATCCCTGGTCATTCCTGCAACTACTTTCCCTTTAATTATATAAGCTTTACTCTTTTCGGAGTAGGCTTCAAATTTCTCGTTATACAATCTGATCCTTCTTTCTTTCAGGTTGACTTTGCATCCCGGGAGCAGAGCGAGCAGGGCCATAAGCAGAAGAAGCGAAACCGACTTCAATGGATGCCCTCCAGTGTCATGATTATTGCGTCCTCGCCGGTATCTGAATAATAGCGCCTTCTGACCCCCCTGGGCAAAAAGCCTAATTTAGTGTACATGCGTTGCGCAGCAATGTTGGATACCCTGACCTCGAGTGTTATCTCACTCATGCCCTCCTCGCGTGCCTTCGCCATTATCCGAACAAGGATTCCCTCCCCTATTCTCCGCCGCCGGTAGCGGGGCTCTGTCGCTAT
>CAYVLI010000073.1:0-6109 GCA_964452105.1 uncultured Nitrospinota bacterium | reverse complement strand
GAACAAGGATTCCCTCCCCTATTCTCCGCCGCCGGTAGCGGGGCTCTGTCGCTATGTTGGTAATATGGATCTCATCCCCTATGAGCCAGTAGCAGGCGTAGCCGATGATTTCCTTCTTATTCTCTTCGGTTTCCGCCTCCGCCACGATAGCCTCCGAGAAGACATTCAGCATCTCATTTTTGAACATACTGTAGCTCCAGGGCGTAGGGAAAGACTGTCGCTCTATGCTCAAGACCTGTTTGAGGTCATCATCCCTCATCTCTCTGTAACAAATTTTCAGCATGAAGATTCCGTTTCCTCCAACCAGCGCCAGAAAGTGATATTTCGGTTCAGTAAAATATTGCAATAGATTCAACAATACTATATCATTAGTTTGAGCGGCGCTCCAACTACGAAATTTTCTTTTATTTATTAAATAGATACGCTATAAAAAAGTCATGGATGAAGCGACTACCAAAAACAGGGAAATGTCTAAAGTGAAAGATACCCTGGAAAAACTCGAAGAAGAAAACCTTCGTCTTAAAGAAGATTTTGCTGTCAGAATTCAACAACTGCACACCCTCAACGATGTGGCCAGAGCCCTCAACTCGGTCTTGAACCTCGACGTCCTCTTCCGCCTCATAGTATCACTTGCAACCCATGAACTGGAAGCAGAAAGGGGTTCTCTGATGATACTTGAGGGCGATGCTCTGAAGATCAAGTCGGCTTCCGGCATTTCTCAGAAGGTCAAGGAAAATACCCGCATTAAAGCCGGCGAGGGTATCTCCGGCAAGGTACTGGTCAATGAAAAGCCACTCCTGATAAAGAGCGAGAAAGAGCTGAGAAGTCTTGGGATTAAGAGCCAGGGTAAGTACAAGGATTGCTCCTTCATAAGCGTGCCCATCATGATAGACAGAAAATGTGCGGGCGTGGTGAATATAAACGGAAAAAGGTCCGGCGAACCCTTCGATGAGGAGGATCTTAATTTCCTGGAGACCCTGGCCAACCACGCAGCCATAGCCATCAGGAACGCCTCGATACACCAGCAAGCCCAACTCATGGCCGTCACAGACGGGCTCACCGGCCTGTTTAATCACCGTTTCTTTCAAGAGCGCCTGAAGGAAGAAATAGAGCGCTCCCGAAGATACGGGCAGCATGGGCTGTGTCTGCTCATGATAGATATCGACGATTTCAAGGCGCTCAACGATAAGTACGGGCACCTCATGGGAGACCAGGCGCTAAAGGAAATATCCAATATTTTAAAGAGCGCGTCTCGCTTATCCGATGTCGTTGCCCGATATGGCGGTGAGGAGTTTACCGTCATCCTGCCCGAGACGGATAAGGGAATGAGCATGGTGTTCGCCGAGAGGTTGCGCTCTCAGGTTGAATCTCATAGTTTCTCCCTGGATGACCTTGAGGTAAAGGAAAGAGTTACCATGAGCATTGGTGTATCACATTTCCCGGGAGATGCCGGTTCCCCCTCCCAACTGATAGATCGGGCCGACAAATCGCTTTACCTGGCCAAGCAATCGGGCAAGAATCGAGTGCTCTTGTACCAAGAGTAGCGCCGGTAATCCGGGAAGCGGGGATGCTTAGAATTGCTTAAAAAGATACTCATCAAGGGCGCCCGGGAAAATAACCTTAAGAACATAGACCTCGAGCTTCCCATAGGCAAGTTCATCGTTTTCACCGGCCTCAGCGGGTCGGGGAAGTCCTCACTGGTTTTCGACACCATATACGCCGAAGGACACAGACGTTATATAGAATCCCTCTCCACCTATGCCAGACAGTTCCTGGAAAGGGTGGACAAGCCCGACGTCGACTACATAGAGGGAATCTCCCCGGCCATAGCCTTCGAGCAGAAGAACCCCGTCAAGCACTCCCGCTCCACGGTAGGCACGGCCACGGAAATTTACGACTACCTGCGCCTTCTCTACGCAAAAACAGGCAGGATAATTTGCCCTCAGTGCAAGGAGGAGGTCAAGGCGGACACCATCAGCCAGTCAGTGGATACCCTCCTTCAGAAACATGATGGAGCACGCATTTACATTACCTTCCCCTTTAAATGGGCCGAACGTGCGTCCGCGAAGCAACTGATAGATGAACTACCCTCCCGAGGCTTCATAAGATTGATAGCAGATGATGAGGTCTACGACCTCTCACAGGGAAAATACCCACCCCTGAACGGCTCCGGGCGGTTCCTGGTGGTGGTGGACAGGCTGGCCGTGAGGGACAGCGCTGCAACCCGCATGGCCGATTCCCTGGAGGTCGCCTTCAGGGAAGGCAAAGGAGAGGCCGTGGTGCGTTGTGTGAACGGTCCCGACCTGCGCTTCAGCCAGGAATTTATCTGCCTCGGATGCGACAGAAAGTTCGAGCGACATACCCCCAATTTCTTCTCTTTTAACAGCCCCTATGGCGCCTGCCAGGCCTGCGGCGGCTTCGGGAACATACTGGATTACGATCTGGACCTGATCATACCCGACAAGAATAAAACCCTGGCCCAGGGCGCCATAAAACCCTGGAACATGTCCAAATACAGTAGGTACTTCAAGAAGGAGCTGGAGAAGCTGGCCAGTGACAAGAATGTTGATCTTAACAAACCTTTCAGAAAGCTCACCAAACGAGAGCTCAAACTGGTTCTTCACGGCACCAGCAAACACCTGGGCATCTACCCCTTCTTCAAGAGGCTGAGCGCCAAAAAATACAAGATGTTCATACGGGTGTTCACCCGGAAGTACAAGTCCCTGAAGGACTGCCACCAGTGCGGCGGTACCCGCCTGAGGCAAGAGGCCCTGTGGGTGAACATCGGCGGCCTTTCCATAGCACAGGTAACGGCCATGACCGTAGCTGAAGCCAGAACGTTTTTCAAGGAACTCGAGCTGAGCCGTATGGAGCGGGAAATAGCTAACGACGTTCTCAAGGAAATAGAGTCCAGGCTGGACTTCATGTATTACGTGGGCCTGGATTACCTCACCCTGGACCGCCTAACCCGAACCCTGTCGGGCGGCGAAGCGCAGAGGGTTAACCTGGCCAACCAACTCGGCGCCAGGCTGACCGGCACCCTCTACATTCTGGACGAACCCACCATCGGCCTGCACCCCAGGGATAACAGCCGCCTTCTAAAAATTCTTGAGAGGCTCAGCGACATCGGAAACACCGTCTTGGTCGTGGAGCACGACAGGGAAGTCATATCCCACGCACAGCACCTGGTGGACATGGGACCGCTTGCCGGTGCGCAGGGCGGAGAGATCGTCTACAGCGGGACCCTCAAGAGATTTCTCAAAAACTGCGATTCGCTCACCGCACGCCATCTCAAAGGCAAGCTCACCATTCCCATCCCCGCGCGAAGGAGGGAGACCAACGGGCGCTACATAAGCATTCACGGCGCCAGGGAGAACAACCTGAAGGGAATCAGCGTTCGGATACCCTTAAACACCTTCACCTGCGTCACGGGCGTCTCCGGAGCAGGCAAAAGCACACTTGTACACGAGACCCTGTACATGGCCCTGAACCGTATTTTCCACCAACAGGGAGATCGAACGGGCAAGTTCGATATGATATCGGGTTTCGAATGGATTCGGGACACCTTGCTGCTGGACCAGCAGCCCATTGGCAAGACGCCTCGTTCCAACCCCATCACATACATTAAAGCCTACGACATGGTGCGCAAATTATTCGCCGAAACCCTTGCCGCGCGCAAAAGGGGGTACACACCGGGACACTTCTCTTTCAACGCGGCCAGCGGCCGCTGCCCGGTATGCAAGGGGAACGGCCATCAGAAAATCGAAATGCACTTCATGGCCGATATCTTCGTGCGCTGCCAGGAATGCCAGGGAAGCAGGTTCAAGCAGGAAGTGCTGGAGGTGAAATACAAGGGGCTGAACATAAATCAAGCGTTAGAGCTGACTGTGGACCAGGCCCTTGAATTTTTCAACGGCCCGCCACGGCTGCTGAACAAGCTGGCCCTCCTTCAGGAGGTAGGCCTGGGTTACCTCAGGCTGGGCCAGCCCGCCACCACCCTCTCCGGAGGCGAAGCCCAGCGTCTTAAAATCGCCGCCGAGCTGAGCAGCAAGAAACCGAAAGGCATTCTCTACATACTCGACGAGCCCACCACCGGACTCCACTTCGAGGACGTCAAGAAGCTCCTGGCCGTCTTGAACAATCTGGTGGAAAGAGGCAACACCGTCCTTGTTATCGAGCACAATCTCGACGTCGTAAAAACCGCCGATTACATCATAGACCTGGGGCCCGAAGGGGGAGAGCTGGGCGGATACCTGGTGGCAGAAGGCACCCCCGAAGAAATCGCTCAGGTCGAAACCTCCCACACCGGCTGCCATCTGAAACCCCTCCTGAACCACAACTGAAAAGATAAAACACCACGAAGAAGAGATTCTTCGCTGCCCTTCGCTACGACCCGAAGGCAGGGCTCAGGATGGCATGACTACGGCCTATGTTTCACCCGATAGCGTACATTCCTTTAGCACGGTGTAGATAGCGCCTGATGGGTGTAGCTGGCTACGCATCAGCTTCACCCCATTGACCGCGAAGCCCTCCTCCCATGTTGCGGCCTGCTCGAGCATCTCCCGGCTCAATGCCCTACCCGCCTTCCGGCCGTCCTTGAACCTCCCCAGAGTCAGATGCGGTCGGAAAGGCCTCGATTCCGGCTTGAACCCCTGCTTCTTCAGGCCTTCTTCCAGTCCACGGCAGATGGATGAAAGCTGCTCCTGTCCTTCAACTATTCCTATCCAGAGCACCCTGGGATACCTGCTGTTGGGAAAGACGCCCGCACCGCCCACCTTCACCTCAAAAGGCCAGACACCCTTCACCACTTCCTCTATGCATGCCGAGACGGGCTCCACCTGGGATGGGTCTATATCACCCAGGAATTTTAGCGTCAGATGCATGCTCTCAGGCCTCACCCATCTAATATACGGAGTCAGCGGGACTAGTTCTTTCTTCACCTCAAGCATTCTCGATTTTACTTTTTCCGGTATTTCCACGGAGATGAAGGAGCGTATGCTTTCCACGTTCGGATTGCCTTCCTGCGCTTACCAGATAAGGAGCAGCGCCCTCACGGCTATGTTAGCCATTAGACCGGCCAGCAGGTCATCAGCCACGATGCCCGGGCCGCCGCGCAGTTTCTCCAGATGCGGAACAGGCTTCCAGATATCGAATACCCTGAACATTATGAAACAGAGAATAAGTGTCTTCAGGCTAATCGGAAGCAGTAGCACGGATAGAATGAGACCGCCTATCTCGTCTATGACTATACGCTGGTCGTCCTTGACGCCATAGTCCTTTTCGGCGGCTCCGGAGACCGCTATTCCCAGGGCGACGACCGCCGCAAGGACCACAAAATAGAGAGGGACACCCCTCCCGCGCAAAGCCAGCACTATTAATACTCCTTCGAGAGAACCCAGTGTGCCCGGGGCTCTGGAAAGGTAGCCGATATAAGCGCCGGTAGCGAAAAATCTGGCTATTTGCTTCATGGAAGGTCTGTAAGGGGTAGTTTTTTCCGGTGTCAACGCCGTCGTTCTTCTACAATGCGGGTGGCTTCCTCTCTGGCCCAACTATCCGCTTGAAGCACCTGCTCCAGGTCGAGAGCTTCCCGTGTCCGGTGCTTCCCCATGACCGTTTCTATTATCTCAGAAATGTCTTTGAAGTCGACTTTCTGGCTCATAAAGGCCTCCACTGCGGTCTCGTTGGCGGCGTTGAGGACCGTGGCCATGCTGCCTCCTTCTACGAGGGCATCGTAACCGTACTTGAGGCAGGGGAACCTTTTCATGTCCGGCTCCTGAAAGGTGAGTGTGCCCGCGCGCGCCAGGTCGAGGGCGGGCAGCTTGTTGGGGAGCCGTCTGGGATAGTTGAGAGCGTACGATATGGGCAGACGCATGTCCGGCATACCCAGTTGTGCGATGACCGAGCCGTCCACGAATTCCACCATAGAGTGGACTATGCTCTGGGGATGGATGAGCACCTTTATATCCTCCGGCTCCATGTCGAAGAGCCATCTGGCCGCTATGACCTCGAGCCCCTTGTTCATGAGGGTGGCGCAGTCTATGGTTATCTTCCGGCCCATTTCCCAGTTGGGGTGGCTGAGGGCCTCCTTAAGGGACGCCTTCTCCAGCTG
>CAYVLI010000072.1:0-9428 GCA_964452105.1 uncultured Nitrospinota bacterium | reverse complement strand
GGATGGCCGAAGAGGGCTTTATCCGAAGCTATGCGGATATCGCACATCAGGGCCAGATCGAACCCTCCCGCCATCGCCGGGCCGTTGACCGCCGCTACCAGCGGCCTGGGGAAACCGGTGAGCGCGCTGTGGAACTTCTGTGAGCTTTCCCGTATTGCGCTGACGTGTGCGGGGTCGGAGTTCTTGAACTCTTCGAGGTCGAATCCCGCGCAGAAGGCGGGGCCGTTCCCCGTGACGAGAACGGCTTTCACCTCCTCATCGCCCTTTATCTCCTCCAGACATTGCACTACTTCGTTGCGGAGTTGTATGGACAGGGCGTTCCGTTTATCCGGTCTGTTCAATTTGATGATGGCCGAGGAACCTTCTCGCTGAGCCTCTATCGCCTGGTAGCTCAAATATTGTCCTCCTCTGATAAGCGTTATTTGTACTCTTCCCTGGGGGGACTGAAGATATCCAGAACCTTGCAGGGTTTATCCTTTGTTCTTGCGCCGTGCGGCTGGCCGCCGGGGATGAAATAGGTATCCCCTTTCCTGATGAGCTTCACATCATCGCCAATGGTCATCTCGAGCTCGCCTTCCAGGACTATGCCGCATTGTTCGTGCGGATGGCTGTGACCGGGGTCGTTCAGGCCGGGGGCAACCTCCATGAATGCCATCATAATCTTTTCACCCGAGATTATCCGGCTCTTGATACCCTCTCTCAACTGTTTCTCGTCTATGGCATTAATATCTATGAATCCCATCACAAATCCTCCTCATCGCTGAAAATCCTTGCCTCTGTTACGCAAACGTGGAAATCGGTGCACCTTAAAAACGCCTTCCTGCCTCCCTTCGCTACATTGCCATGCTCCGCCCTCTGAAATAGGTTAAAGATGTGAATGAAAAACGACCTTGCTTTTGCGCTTCACCCATATTAGTATAAATTTCCTCATTATTCCAGCATCTCTGCCATGAAGATAAAACGAAAATCGGAACGATAGCCTGTTGAAGCGGAAGCCGTGGAAGAATACAAAAAACTGAACGTACTGGAGCTCCTGAAACTGGCTCTCAACAAGGAGAAGGATTCCTTCGCCACTTTGAGCAACGCCGGGAGCCTCTGCTCCGAGAAAAGATTAAAAAAGACTCTCAACAAGCTGGCCATGGAGGAGCTCAAACACATATTGATGCTCATGGACCTTTCGCAGGTATCTTCGGTGGATCCGCTTGGAGAGATAGACCTCCGGTTCCCTGAAGTAAAACGCTATCCTCCTGGATTGAAAGGCGAAGAGGAAGCCCTCAGGGCCTGCATGGGGAGCGAGCTGGAATCCATCACCCTGTTCATGGACCTGGTGGACAGGGCACAGGAACAGGAGGATGACGACGTGCTTCGCCTGCTCCAGCAGCTCGTCGAGGAGGAAGAGAAGCATAAGAAGACCCTTGAAAACTTGCTGGCCAACCGTTTAAAGGAAATTTGACGCATCTTCCACAAGGCAAAAACATCGGTGACAGTCCTTATCCGCAAAGGGGGAAAAGATGAGATTCATAATATACGGAACAGGCGGGATAGGCGGTTCCATCGGCGGTGAATTGCACCTGGCGGGCTACGATGTGGTGCTGATAGACGTTGGTGAACACATAGAGAAAATAAAGAAAGACGGGCTTCGGCTCCGGGGCCTTCCTGGCGATAATATAATAAAGGCCCCTGCTGCCGCCCGGATAACCGACGTGGAGATGCGGCCGGACGATGTCGTCTTCCTGGCAACAAAATCCCCTGAGACGAAAGAGGCGGTGGACGCCGCCCGCGGCCACGTGGACCCCGAGACGCCGGTCTTCTGCTTCCAGAACGGCGTGAGAAACGAGGAGGCGGCTTCCGAGTATTTCAACAACGTCTATGGTGGTGTCGTCCTCTTCAGCGGCACCCACATAACCCCGGGTGAGGTGATTCATACCGTGGATAAAGGGCTGGCTGTAGGACGCTACCCCGATGGGATGGACGAGACGGCGGAAGAAGTCGCCAAAGCCCTCACCAAAGCCGGGTTTCAGGTGACCACCAGCGAGACCATCATGAAGCTGAAGTGGCGCAAGGTGTTCATGAACCTGGGTAACGCGGTCTTCGCATCCACGGATTTATGCGGCCAGGCCATTGCCTGGAACAAGAAGCTCCGAGGCATACTGGCCGACGTACAGGAAGAAGCGTATGAAGTCACACAGGCAGCGGGCATAGAGCTCGAGTCCATGCAGGGACTACCTCTCATCGAGAAAGTACTGAACCACTTCCGCACCATGGAGGACAAGCCGAAGAAGGAAATACCGGAGCACATGCTGCTCCGGCCCTCCACCTGGCAGGATGTCTATCTGAAGCGCGGCCGCACGGAGCTGGACAGCTTCTACGGGGAAATAGTGAGGCTGGGCAAGGAGCGCGGTATTCCCACCCCCATCAACCAGACGCTCTTCGACATCGTTGAAGAGATGGTGCAGAAAGGGGAAGCCCCGGGCAAATACACGCTGGACGAGGTCATCGAACGCCTCGAGGCCGCCAAGCGAAGATAGCTTGTTGCGGGCGCGGCAAGCAGTGCCCCTACGATCAGGTTATGAAAAGATTTCCCCTTGCCCAGCCTGGGGAGGAAAGAAAAGCTATTTGGTGGGTAGAGCCCACCCTGCTCGAACATTAAGCTTACCCACAGGGCGACCAGCCGGTCGCCCCTACTTTACGATAATGGTGCCGCTGACCCAGCCCAGCACATGGCGCCAGCCGCAAAGCACGGAACATTTGAAGCGGGTGCTGCCCGGTTCGTCGGCGGTAAACCTCACCTGCACTTCTTCCCCTCTGGGCATTCGCGTGCCGGGTATGCCAACTCGGGTATGACTATTCCGTGTTCGCGATCCCTGGCGGGAATCTTTAGCACCACTTCCCGGCCCCTCTCCACAACCACCTCTTTCGGTTCGAAGCCCATCTTGGTCACCGTCATCTTTGTAACCTTCGTTCCCTCCTGCGACAGGGCAACTCCCTCGTAAGTCGTTATCAGGCAGAAGATAAAAACCGCAAGAAACTTCCTCATAACCTTTCCAGCTCTATTTGTGAATTCTACATGGTTCATTTTAACATATCCCTGCCACTTTAAATTTCAGACGGTGGCTTTAGTTATTAAACTTGGTTTGCCAGCCAAACTTTTGCTTGCGATTATCGGCTGTCAGCCGTAGGATAATCTTTGCCACGCATACGGTAGAAAATAGGGAGGGGGAAAATCTATGAACGAAATTGTCCTCATGAAGGGGAATGAAGCCGCAGGCAAAGCGGCCATCATGGCCGGCTGCACGCATTACTACGGCTATCCCATCACGCCTCAGAACGAGATACCCGAATATATGTCCCTTCACCTGCCCGAGGTAGGTGGAACATTCATACAGGCCGAGAGCGAGACCTCGTCCATCAACATGATAATAGGATCCGCGGCAGCAGGTATGCGAACCATGTCTTCCACCTCCGGCCCCGGCTACTCCCTCATGCTGGAGGGCCTCTCGCATCTCGCCGGCATGGAGCTGCCCTGCGTCGTGATACTGGTCTCCAGGGGAGGCCCCGGAGGCGGTTCGCTCGAATCCACCCAACTGGACTACTTCTCCATAACCAAAGGGGGCGCTCATGGGGGTTACCGCAACATAGTCCTCTGTCCCATAGACGTTCAGGAGCTTCTGGATTACACTCAGATGGCCTTCGATCTTGCGGACAGGTACCGCATGGTGGCGGTGGTCCTGGCCGAAGCCACGTTGGGGAACATGGCCCAGCCCATAGAAATCAGGAGGGTGCGGGCTTACCCGGATGAAGCGCTTCCCCCGAAAGACTGGGCGTTGAGGGGCAAGTCCGGGAACGACAAAAAGCTCATCGTAGGCGGTGCGGCCCCCGGGTTCGGCGTCTATAATAACCTCAACGAGCTCAATCAGGCCCTGGCGGACAAGTACAAGGAACTGGCCCGCAATGAGACCCGCTATGAATCCCTGTTCACCGAAGACGCCGAAGTGGTCGTGACGGCCTACGGGATAACCGCAGGCGGCGTCAAGCAGGCCATAATGGAACTTAACGAAGAGGGCTACAAAACGGGTATGATACGCCCCATAACGCTTTTCCCCTTCCCCACCGAGGTTATAAGGAAGACCTCAGAGCGGGTCAAGAAGTTTCTGGTCGTCGAAGGGAATATGGGCCAGATGGTGGAAGACGTCCAACTGGCCGTGGGCGATAAGGCGGAGGTCAGCTTCCTGGGGAAGGCCGAGGGCCTCATCGCCCCTGAAGAGATTTACTCCGCCATCAAATCGTTGTGCAACACACGGTAAGGGCGTATCGCCATACGCCGCAACCGCTTCCATAGAGGGAACGGAAAGTCGCTCTCTCTTTTTCAATTTTGAGGAAATATCATGAGCGTTGACAACTTCGATATAGTTTGTGAAAGACCGCAATCGTTGGAACCCGTCGCATCGCACTACTGTCCGGGCTGCGGACACGGCGCGGCGCATATCCTGGTTGCCCAGGCCATAGACGAACTGGGCCTTCGGGACATCACCATCTGTTGCGCGCCGGTAGGCTGTGCGGCCATCATGCCCCGGTACTTCGATATTGACATGATCCTGGGCCCGCACGGCCGGGCGCCGGCCGTGGCCACGGGCCTTAAGCGAGCCATCCCGGACAAGACTATCTTTACCTATCAGGGGGACGGCGACATGGCGGCCATCGGCACTGCGGAGATAATCCATACCGCCGCCCGCGGAGAGAACATAACCTGTTTTCTCATCAACAACGCCATCTACGGCATGACCGGCGGCCAGATGGCCCCCACAACCTTACTGGACCAGGTGACCACCACGACGCCTCTGGGGCGAGCGCCGGATAAAGCGGGCTATCCCATTCGCCTGGCGGAGATAATCGCCACCCTGGACGGCGCGTCTTACGTGGAGCGGGTTTCTGTGGACAGCCCCAAAAACCTGCGTACGGCAAGGAAGGCGGTGAAGAAAGCCTTCCAGAACCAGATGGAGAACAAGGGCTTCAGTCTGGTGGAGATACTCTCGCCCTGCCCCACCGGCTGGAAGATGAGCCCTTACGAATCCCGCGCCTGGGTAGTGGAGAAGATGATGACCGTCTTCCCTCTGGGCGTCTATAAAGACAGGCATGGAGGACCTAACAGTTGAAGCTTGACGTAATATTTTCGGGGTTCGGCGGCCAGGGCGTCCTGGTGACCGGTCAGTTGCTCGCCCAGGCTGGCATGCTGGAGGACAAGCACGTCACCTACCTTCCCATATACGGAAGCGAGGTCCGCGGCGGCACCGCCAGCTCCACCGTGATAATCTCGGACCGCAAGATTTTCTATCCTTACATAGAGAAGTCCTCGAACGCGGTGGTATTCAACCGCCCATCGCTGGACAGGTACGAGCCCGTCCTGCCCCCAGGCGGAATACTGGTCATAAACAGTTCCATGGCCGTAAGAGAGGCGGAGCGAAATGATATAAACTCCGTTTACGTGCCCGCAACGACAATGGCCTCGGAGATGGGCAACGAGCAGGTCACCAACCTCATAATGCTGGGCGCGTTCATAGCGGCAACGGAAGTGGTCCAGCCGGACTCGGTCATGGCGGCCCTCAAGCTGATACTCCCGGAGCGGCGGCACAACCTGCTCCCCCTTAACCGCGAGGCGCTGGAGAAGGGGATGGCCGTTTATAATCAAGAACACCCGGCTGGAACCAGGTGAACACAGATAAACGCCGATTAATTATATCCGATTATACAATTTCTTGAGCTAAACGGATCGCTCGTCTCCCGACAGGCGGACTGCTTATACCACATTCCCATTGCTTAAACCGCCAAGCAAAAATTATCTATAGACGTGCATGGACGCGGAACCGCAAGACCGTGATAATTTCGGCTCGGCGCTTTCCCCCTGATAGCGGCATAACCGCAGATTTATCGGTGGGTATCTGACAAACCTCTCTGCGAAGTAACATAGAACCCCCTGATCCCGCACCTGACCCTATTTCGGGGGATTGGCCCTGTATTTAGTCTGCTCTCTGTCATTCCCCGGCTCGACCGGGGAATCCAGGCAGGGTGCAAGCCACTGAAAATACTGGATTCCCGCTCCCCGATCAAGTCGAGGACAAGTTTCGCGAGAATGACACCGGACACTCAACATAAAAATGAAACAGTATCATGCAGGGTTTTTTCAGGATTCTCTTTAAGTCAGCTGGCGAAGGGTTTTGTGACGAAGAAGATTTCTAGGCCGCAGCCAGAGCCGGAACAGGTACCGAGGTTCAGCCGGGAATGTGTACAACGTGCAGCCTGCCAACTTTGTCTGGCACCCCCGGCAGGATTCGAACCTGCGCACAGGGATCCGGAATCCCATGCTCTATCCCCTGAGCTACGGGGGCGCCCGGCATATATAGCAGCTATAGTATTACTTTCGAGTATGCCCCATGTCAACACCTTAGTGCTTGGCGTGCTCAAAGAGGCCCGTAAGCGGGTATAGAAGCAGCTTGAGAAAAGGTGCAGGGCTGAGTGGAGAGAGGTGAGGGTATCAGTGGTTGAGGTTTGGCTGCTTCAAAGCCTTCAGACAGTCGTTCCTCACTATTCCTCAGATTCTGGTGGCTGAATATCGGCTCAGATAGGATGCCAAGATTAGAGTCTTCGACGCTAAAAAGACACCTCGAAGTTGCCGGAGAAACTACCGGACACCCTTCAAGAAGGTCTATTACGGCTCTGTGAGCGGGTTTGGGGAGCCGGGCAAAAAGGGGATAGACGGACTGGTGCAAGGGAAATCGAAGAGGAGGCTCCACTCCAAGGTAAACCTGTACGCCGGTCGCGGCGACCGCACCGTTCTCCTCAGCCCCGGCGGCTGCTTCGGCGAGGCAACCACACGAAGCTGAATTTCTCCTACCCCCATGGAAACCTTCTCTAAAAACAGCCAGAAAGCTTTTCTCCGCGGAATTTTACTTGCATAACATTCTTATATCATATATAAACATCATGTTTTAACGGCCTTCTGAGGTTGGTTCATTATAGGTAAACTCTTGTAAACTGGAATGTGATAGCATCGTAGGCCCATGAAAGCTCTGCCTGGCGGGCCGAATCATCTTTGCTGAACGGATAAAATGAAATTTAAGTTTGGTTTTAAATAGAATGAGGTTTCCGGCAACGTGGGTACCATTCAATTTTTTTGATGGTAGAGGAGGTGAGGGCTGATATGACTTAGCTTGGTTTCTACGGGGAATTTTTTCAATAATTTTGTCAAAGGGGGTCGCGATGCAGGAAAAAAAGGAAAACAAAGTTGATGGTTTCTTTGACGGTAATCTGAACAGGAGGGAATTTTTAGGCAAGGCCGGTGTGGCGGCGCTGGCCACCACGGGGATAGCCGGGATTCTGGCTTCCAAGACGCCCCCGGCATTCGCTCAGGAACGTGAGATAAGAATGATGACCTGGTCGCACTTTGTCCCCGCTTCCGATGAGGAGTTGAAGAGGCAGCTGCAAGAATTCGGAAAGATGGAAGGGATAAAGGTCAGCCTTGACCGGGTGGCGCACCTGCAGGTTCCTGCCGTGCACGCCACCGAAGTTCAAGGGAAGAGCGGCCATGACATATCCTTCATGTGGATCGGCGAACCTTATCTTTACACCAATTACCTGGCGCCGGTGGGCGACCTGGTGGAGAAGATTGCCACACGCGGCGGCGGGCTGACGGATGATAAGGTGGGAAGGGGAACGGACGGCAGATACCACGCCCTCCCCTGGTACTTCATATCCTTCCCCATCGCCCTGCGCACCGACCTGATAGCCGATTTGGGCGAGAATCTTCCGGACACCTGGGAGGACGTCCTGCGCATCGGGGCCAAGCTGAAAAAGAAGGGGCATCCGGTGGGCATCCAGATAGCCCACTCCTTTGACTCCAACGCCATCCTGCGGGGGATCATCTGGAGTTGGGGTGGTAGCCTGGTAGCCAAGGACAGCAAGACCGTGGTTCTCAATTCCAAGGAGACCCTTGAAGCCTACAAGTTCATCAAGCGGCTCTACAAGGAGGCCATGGAGCCGGAAGTTCTGGCCTGGGACGACAGGAACAACAACGTATGCCTCAACTCCGGTAAATGCTCCATGATACTCAACCCCGTCAGCGCTTACAACTCAGCCGTCAGGGACAATACGCTGATTCCGGGTACCGATCGTCCGGTGCACCAGGTGATAAACCATATCATACCGCCCAAAGGACCGGCGGGACGCTACATGAGCGCATCTTACAACGTCATGGGCATATGGAAATGGACCAAGAACCTTGAGGCCTGCAAGAAGTTCATCGAGTACCATTTCCAGCCTGAGCAGCAGAACAAGTTCATCACAGCGAGCCTGGGCTACAACCAGCCACTGCTGAAGGCCTATGGTCTCCACCCCATCTACGCTTCCAACCCCAAGTTCTACTTCGCACCCTATATCGGAGAGTACACTCACGCTCCCGGCTGGCCGGGCTCTCCCACTGCAGCCACCCAGGTGGTCTGGGATAAATATATAATCCCCGACACAGTGGGTGAATACGTCACCGGAAAGCTCTCCGCTGAGGATGCAGTCAAGAAAGCTGAGAGCATGATCAAGAGGGAATACAGGAGGTACCTGTAATTTCCCACTGCATCTGAGCCGCGCGACGGACTCGATCCGCCGCGCGGCTGACTGAGAGGGGGTAGGAGTGGTCACGGGTCACGACAACGAAGTCATTGCGAAAGCCGAAGGTGTCCCGCTCTCGAGGAGGGTGGAAAAGGTTCTCGGAAAAGATGCGCTTATCGGCTACGGGTTCGTCCTTCCCGCCACTTTAATCATTGTAGCTTTGGTGGCTTACCCCTTCTTTCTGTCCGTCTATTTCAGCCTCAGCGACACCCTTGTGGGACGGCCCGGGAAATTCATCGGGCTGGAAAACTTCAGGTATATACTCTTCGAGGATACCATCTTCCGGAAGACCCTTCGCAATACCATCTATTTTGCCACCATAGCCGTGCTACTGAAAGGTTTCTTCGGGCTGGGGCTGGCCCTGCTGCTCAACAGGGCCGCGAAAATGAGGAAGTTCATAAGGGGCGCCATACTCATTCCCTTCGTGGCTCCCACCGTTCTCACCACGCTGGGCTGGTGGCTCATCTTCGACCCCACTTACAGCCAGATCAACTGGGTGCTCAAGAGGCTGGGCATGAAGACCTACTTCTGGCTGGGAGAACCAAACCTTGCTCTCGGGTCGGTGATATTCGTGAACTTCTGGAGGGGGCTCCCATTCTTCGCAGTGACCATGCTGGCGGGCCTGGTATCCATACCCCCGCAGCTGTACGAGGCGGCGGAAACCGATGGGGCGGGCACCCTTTCAAAGTTCTGGCATATAACCCTGCCCCTGCTGAAACCGGTGATGGCCATAATCATACTCTTCTCCACCATCTTCACCCTGGCTGACTTCA
>CAYVLI010000071.1:8378-9622 GCA_964452105.1 uncultured Nitrospinota bacterium | reverse complement strand
GTTCTAATGCCCGAAAAATCTTGACAGTATCGGAACCGATAGTATAGATTTATACTGTTTTAGAGGGGCGGGAGTAACTCAGCGGTAGAGTGCAACCTTGCCAAGGTTGAAGTCGCGGGTTCAACCCCCGTCTCCCGCTCCAGGCATCATCATCATAAAATCGGCGGCATAGCCAAGTGGTAAGGCAGAGGTCTGCAAAACCTCCATTCCCCGGTTCGAATCCGGGTGCCGCCTCCATGTTATATATGCAAATCCGGGAAGACGCCTTTTAAAGGCGTCTTTTCTATTTCCACCCTGTTTTTCATTGTCTAAAAAGGTTTTTTTGAGTATAAAGTCCATTACTCTTATTTCTAAAGCATGGAAGAACATTTGAATTTACCGGGGAGGGTAAGCGACGACATGGATTTTTCTTTTACGCCAGAGCAAGAAATGTTCAGAAAGACGGTCAGGGATTTTGCCAGCAATGAACTTATGCCTCAGTCAGCTCAGTGGGACAAGAGTGAAGAGTTTCCACGGGAAGCTTACAAGCAGATGGCCCGCCTGGGAATAATGGGAGTGATTATTCCCGAGGAATATGGGGGTATGGGCATGGACTGCGTTACCGCCGGAATAGCGGCGGAAGAGGTCGGCCGCGGGGACATGAGCTGTGCTCAGTTCGTGGTCATGGGGGGCCTCATGGGAGGGCTCATCGCCGAACACGCCTCGGAGAGGGTAAAAGAGGAATGGCTTCCGCGCTTCGTGGAGGGGGATGCGGTCATCGCCCTGGCGCTGACCGAACCCGGCGCAGGATCGGACGCCGCCAACATCAAACTCAAAGCGGAAAAGGACGGAGACCATTTCGTTCTCAACGGCGAAAAGACTTCCATAACCACCGGCTACGTGTGCGATGCGGCCATAGTCTTCGCCCACACAGACCCTTCAGCAGGGGCCAGGGGAGTGACGGCCTTCATGGTTCCCATGGATCTCCCCGGTATAGACAGGACCAGGTTCAACGACCTGGGCCACCGTGCGGTGGCCAGGGGATCGCTC
Organism: uncultured Nitrospinota bacterium; assembly: GCA_964452105.1. Taxonomy (GTDB): domain Bacteria; phylum JAUXIQ01; class JAUXIQ01; order JAUXIQ01; family JAUXIQ01; genus CAYVLI01. The sequence continues at coordinate 8,593 of CAYVLI010000071.1, read as the reverse complement.
TTCTTTGACAACGTCCGTGTGCCGACAGACCATATCCTGAGCGGAGAGGGGCAGGGTTTCTATCAGGTCATGAGTGGTTTCGATTTCAGCCGGGCGCTGCTCGGTTTAATATGCCTGGGCTGCGCAGAGGAAACGGTGGAAGATACCATCCAGTACGTAAAAGACCGCTCGGCTTTCGGCAAGCCCATCGCCAGGTTCGAAGGGGTATCCTTCCC
>CAYVLI010000071.1:5532-8278 GCA_964452105.1 uncultured Nitrospinota bacterium | reverse complement strand
AAGACCGCTCGGCTTTCGGCAAGCCCATCGCCAGGTTCGAAGGGGTATCCTTCCCAATCGCCGAAGCGCTGACCATGCTGGATGCGGCCAAATGGCAATGCTACAGGACGCTCTGGCTCAAGGACAATAATCTGCCGCACACTATCCAGGCCGCCATGTGCAAGTGGTGGAGTCCGAAAATTTCGGTGGATATAATACACGATATGCTCCTGTTGCACGGGCACTACGGATACACAGACGAGTTCCCCGTGGAGCAGCGCCTGAGGGATGTAATAGGCATGGAAATAGGGGATGGTACGGCACAGATATGCAAGATAGTCATCGGCCGGGAGACGATAGGGAAAGAGTTCCGCCCTTATTAGTCACTAAAGAACTCAAAATTGAGGGGACCTTTTTAGAAAAAAAGGGTCCCTCAAACTCCTTCTAAAAACTTTTTGTCAAACTCCACACCCTGCGCTATTCCTCCACCTTGAAGCAGAAATCGCAGACGTCGTCCCCCTCCTGGATGGTCTTGGTTCGTTCGAGTTTCATCCTGGGGTTGAAGCCCTCGACCATGGAAAAATCGCGGCCGCAGGAGAGCAGGTAGCCGAGTTCGGGCATGCCGATTTCTTCGTACATATCCACGTACTTGCAGCGGGTAATATTCATCTTGTAGCTGTTCTCGCTCTTTTCGACTTCCTCGGAGTCGTGCGAACCGCCGCTGGAGAAGGCCTCCATCGCTTTGATAAAGTGCTCCAGACTGTTCCCACCTACGCCCCTGGCGAGCTGGGAACCGCTCTCCTTAGCCAGTTGGTTGATTACATCCCGTGCGATTTTGAAGGTTTTCTCATCTCCGAATTCCTTCGCGAAAGCCTTTATCAGAGGCCCGGCTATCCTGGCTTCGATCTCTCTTCTGGTGAGCATGTCTATTTTGCTCAAATCGGCTCCCATCCCCACATCCTCCAGTAGTAGATGTTAAAGTCTTCACCGGGAAAACGCTAAATCATACGCCTATATGCTCCCTTCCGCTTCTCGCAAGGATTCAGCGGCATCTTCGGGCGAGACCGTATTTATGTAGAGGCCTGTCCCCCATTCGAACCCCCCTATTTCGGTGACCCTGGAGATTATCTCTATGTGCCAGTGCCAGTCCGCATCCAGTGTAGTCCAGTAACCCTCTCTGGCATAGCGGACAGGCGCGGTATGAAGTATATAGTTGTACTGGGGTCTGTTCAACACTCCTGAGAGCTTTTTCATGGTCTCGATGATGACCTGAGCCAGTCGATGTATCCCATCAGAGTCAATCGCATAGTAATCGGGCGAATGTTTTTTGGGCAGTATCCATGTCTCATAAGGGAACCTCGATGCAAACGGGCAGAGAGCCAGGAAGCTCTCGTTCTCCGCAACTATCCTCTCCCTTTGAGCCTGTTCTTCCTGGATAATTTTACAGAAGATACACTCACCATGGGTCCGATAGTATTCGCCGGACCCACGTAATTCTTCTTTGATGCGTTTTGGTGTCACCGGAGTCGCTATTATCTGGGTATGAGGATGGCTCAGGGAAGCGCCGGCCTTTTCGCCCTCGTTCTTGAACAGCAGGACGTAGCGGAACCTGTCGTCTGCGCTCAACTCGAGCAGGCGGAGGCGATAAACGTCCAGCACCGGCCAGAGGCTCTCCGGGGTGTGCATCTCAAGGCGTTTGTCGTGCTCAGGGGTCTCGATGATGACCTCGTGCGCCCCCATGCCAGCCATCCCCCGGAATATCCCCCGCTCCCATTTTTCCAATTTTTCTTCGGAACTGAGCGCAGAATACTTGTTGGTGACGACCCGCACCTTCCAGCCGGGGCTGTTCGGCGGTGTGCCATCACGTATGGCATACACCTCCGGGGGTGTCTTGCCCTCGTTGCCCTCGCAAAAGGGGCAGTCTCCACCGGCGGCGGCCTCCTCCCGGTGCTTAAAATCGTGAGGCCGCAGCCCCCTGCCCGGGCTTATGATTACCCATCTGCCGATAATAGGGTCTATTCTCAATTCCGACATGCCGCCTTATCCTTTTATCATTTCACCCCTGGACATATCATCGAAATTTCTACCCCTCGAGGAAACCTTTTTTCAGTAAAAGTGATTCCCCCGCCTGATAAAAAATTCAGGTGAATTATAACCGGGACATACCTGTTTGTAAAAATGTTTCTCCCCCGTTCCTTCAAAAATCAGGCATCCGCCATCTATAGAACAGATGCAATCCTTTGGCGCTCAGGACGACATCGAGGCACGGCTAAGGCGATATTCGGTTTGACAAGCAGTAGCCTGTAGAACAAGATAACGCCGTTTGCAAAGCCCAAATCCAAAGTTTCTTCTTTGGGAAAATATCATTATGATGACCCCAGATTTCAGGTAAGCGCATCGTTATCTTGGTCTATTTTCGGCTTCACGGCGCTTCCCACCCCGGGCAGATAACTCTTTACTCTGAATAACGCCACAGCTATTATATCAACAATATATCATCCTGGGTTTTACAAAGTTTTTAAGGCAGTCATCCGGACGAGTTCGGGGGTTCGAGGAAATCATGAAGCTCCCACTCTTTAAAAGAGTGGGTATCACATTGGATGAGCTGTCGGATGTGGAGACCCGCCGGCACAGGAAAAAGCAGTCTTAAAAGTTTTGGGAGGGAGTTCGATGGGAACCTTTTTCGAAAGGGTTCCCTCGCGAGCCTCTAATATAAAGGAGGGGGAAAGAGATGGAAGTGGTGCTGAGCGGCATACAGATGGTTTCC
>CAYVLI010000071.1:0-5432 GCA_964452105.1 uncultured Nitrospinota bacterium | reverse complement strand
GCGCAGGTGGTGGTCGTCCCGGAGTTGTTCAACACGGGCTATTACTACGACAAGGAACTCTACTCGATCGGGGAAGAGGTAGGCGGTTACACCACCGAGTGGATGGTGGGACTGGCGAAGGAGCTGGGGGTTTACATCACAGGGGCCATCTACGAGAAATGTACCGGTAAGTTTTACGACACCATGATCCTCTGCGGGCCGGAGGGTTATCTCGGTGCGTACCGCAAGATAAACCCCGGCTTCACCGAGCATCTCTTCTGGGAGCGCGGCCGCGAACTACCCGTCTTCGAAACACCGCTGGGCAGGATGGGCACCCTCATCTGCTTCGACATGACCTTCCCCGACCTGGCCGCGCAATATTTCAATCGTATTGATATGCTGCTGGTCTCCTCCGCCTGGCCTGATCTACAGGGAGCGCCCCACTTCAAGGAACAGAGCATAACGCTGCCCAAGGCGCTGGCGGCGCAGCTACGCTGCCCGGTGGTTTACTCCAACCTGACGGGACCGGTGAAAGTGGTCTCGGCCACGCTGTCCGGCCGCGTCACGGAGCAGGACACGCACTTCGCAGGCACAAGCGCCATCGCGGACACCAACGGCCTGCGCATCGCCGAGATATCCGAAGAGAAAGAGGGCGTACTCGTCGCCAAAGTCGACATACAAAAAGCGAGCCTCATCCGCAAGGCCGCTTTCGATCCGCCGGGGCTGGATAATTTGCGCGGTTATTTAGGAGTTTGAAATTATTATGAAGGTGCGATAGTAATCACACGGGCCTTGAAAAATAAGGAGTAAAACGGATGATAAAGAAGGTGTTCGCTTTCAGTTATCCCGACGATACACCCTTCGAGGAATCGGAGAACCGCTACCTGGATGTACACGCACAGATAGCCAAAAAGATACCGGGCATCATCAAATACGTTACATATAAGTCCATCCATATTCCGGACGTAGAAATGTTAACGAAGCCGGACTTCTACCGCCTTACAGAGATATGGTGGGAGAGCATGGACTCGCTCAAGGCCACGGCGGGCACGCCACAGGTCAAGAGCGTCCTCAAGGACAATTTCCGCCCCGACGGCGTCCCCAGGATGAAGGATTTCAGGGAAGTAACGCTGGAGGGGGAGGTTAATCTACTCGAGCGCGGAGCGGGCTTCAGGGAGACCATGAACGAGCTGGGCGGCCGGCCCTCCGTCAAGGTCGTACTCGCCATGAACTATCCTGAAGGAGCATCGCGGGAGGAGGTGGATGAGTGGTACTACGGACACCACACTCCCCTGGCCGCAAAGATGCCCGGCCTGTTGAGATTCGTCACCTGCACCACCGCCAAGGCCCCCGGCGACAAAGAACCCCAATTTTACAGGTACACCGAACTATGGTTCCGTGATCAGGAGGCGCTCCTGACGGCGCTCGGTTCTCCCGAAGGACAAGCCACGGTGGAGGACACCATAGCTCCAGACGGTTCACACAAACTGATACTTGACACTCCCTTCTTCGGAGGCCCCGTAACGCTCGGCTTCGAGATAAACATAGTCTGAACCGGAACGGATTGTTTATAAACCCGATAATGCAATCCCAGGCGCGATCAGGCGTTTATCGCTGTAAGCAAAAGATATCTTGGAAATACTAGTTGCAATGTCTGCGGCGCTGATGTAAATTAACCAGCAAAGAGGTTCACTTAAAAAAGTGGGCTAACGCCCACTTTTTATTTTATGTACGGGTTGCCGTTCGTACGGACCCGTAAACAAATAATCTTGAGTCACGGACGAATTACAGGCTCGGAGTATTCAGTTTGTAAAGGGGCCATGGACGCCAGGTATATAGAGCAGAGAATACAGGAACTCCTGGAGCCCGTTCTACTGTCTGAAGGTATGGAGCTCGCCGAGCTCAAATTCCGCAAAGGAGGCGGCCGCTGGTTCCTGCGCGTATTTATAGACAAAGAAAGCGGCGTAGGCGTGGATGACTGCGCGAACATAAGCAGGCAACTCGGGGAGATACTGGAAGTCGAGGAAATAATAGACAAGTCTTACGTCCTGGAAGTATCATCGCCGGGCATGGACAGGCCCCTGAAGAAGCTGGAGGACTATCGGAGGTTCAGCGGAAGGAAAGCCAGAATCAACACCAGTACGCCCGTGGAAGGGAAAAAGTTTTTTTCAGGCAGGCTTAAGGGATTGGAAGAGGATGCAGTGCTCATAGAGGAAGACAACGGCCGCCTCGTTCCCATTCCTTTCGCCCGAATAACCAAGAGCAGATTAGAGGTCGAATTTTAACGATTCAAGTCAGGCGGAGAACCGCCTTAATGTATATTGTAGAAACACCAGCTTTACAAAAAACCGAGAGGCGGGCAAAATCCGCTTGCTCAAACCTTACCTCATAAGAGGGATAACGTTATGAGCGGCCAGGATATAATCCACTTTATAGAGCAGATAGGCAGGGATAAAGGCATCGATAAAGAAGTCATTATCGATGCCATTAAAGCCGCTGTGCTTTCTGCCGCCAGGAAGCGGTACGGTTTAGAAGATTCCCTGGAAGTGGACATGGACCCCGATACCGGGAATATTATACTCGTTGCCATCAAGAATGTGGTGAAGAAGGTCACCGATCCTGCGATAGAAATAGAACTGGATAAAGCCAGGGAACTCAAACCGGATGTCCAGTTGAAAGAAGAGGTAAAAATCCCGCTGGAAACGGAAGAGTTCGGCCGGATAGCCGCGCAGACGGCCAAGCAAGTCATCCTGCAGCGGGTCCGCGAAGCCGAGCGCAAGCGGATTTATGATGATTACCACGACAGAGTGGGTGAGCTTGTGGGAGGGATAGTACTGCGTCATGAAAAAGGCAATGTGATTGTGGACCTGGGGAGAACCGAAGCCATGCTGCCCAAGCGCGAGCAGGGTTTTCGTGAGAATTTTAAAAAAGGGGAGCACGTTCGAGCATATCTCCTGGATGTCGTGGATTCGGGCAAGGGACCCCAGGTAATACTTTCCCGAACACACACCGATTTTCTGGTGAAGCTGTTCGAGCTCGAAGTCCCCGAAATAAGCGATAAAATTGTCGAGATAAAAACCGCCGCAAGGGAGCCCAGCGGGCGCTCAAAGATAGCCGTGATCTCCCATGACGATGAGGTGGACCCGGTGGGAGCCTGCGTGGGAATGAGAGGCTCCCGGGTGCAGGCGGTCGTACAAGAACTGAGAGGCGAGAAGATAGATATAATAGCGTGGAGTGATAACCCTACGGTTTTTGTGAAAAACGCCCTGAGCCCTGCCGAAGTCAAGAAGATCAACGTGGACGAGGAAAACAAGTCCATGGAGGTCATCGTGGAGGATGATCAGCTCTCCCTTGCCATTGGCAAGAAGGGGCAGAACGTGCGCCTGGCAACCAAGCTGACCCAGTGGAGGATAGACATAAAGGGCGAGAACGTGCCCGAACAGGAGGAAGCCGCCACCGAGGAAGGGTTAAAGGGAGCTGTAGTGGAATCCGAGGAAAATACCGGGGAAGGGCTGGAGGAGGGAGAGAAAGCCGTTCTCCCTACCCGGGATGAAACAGAACAGAACACCGATGAACCCGCGCCCGAAGAAGAAGGCGATGAAACATAAGCGCTGGTGATTTATGGGGAATATGGCTTCTTCCTCCCCCAGAAGGACTTGCAAGGGGTGCGGGGGAAAGAGGGAGAAACGTGAACTGATAAGGTTCTGCGCCGGTGAAGGTCGCAAATTGGAAATAGACTTGAGTGGAAGAAGACCGGGACGCGGCGTCTACCTCTGCCCCGATTTCAACTGTATAAAGAGCGCTGTGAAAAAAGATGCCCTCAAACACGGCCTTAAAGGCAGAGTAGAAGGAGAGAGCGCCCGGTGGCTGGATGAGAAAATAACCATCCTCCTCGAAGAAGAGCTCAAAAAGCTGTCGAGGTTTGAAGCGGATTCCGCCCTTGATTTGGAAGACCTGAAAAGGGCTGCCGCTTTTGCATCTGAAAATAATAAAAATTCGGAAAGGGCTGCCGAGTTGTGGTATAAGTATCGCTGTTTGAAAATGAGTAGAAAATAAATCTGATGAGGCCATTATCAGAGATAAGCATCATCATAGTGAGCAAAAATAGAATTTTCGGGGTGGCCTTGTGGCTCAAATGAGAATACATGAATTAGCCAAGGAATTAGGCAAAACAAGCAAGGAGCTTTTGGAAGAGCTCAGGCAGCAGGGTCTGGAAGTCAAGAGTCACATGAGCGCGGTTGATGAAGAAACCGTTCAGCGCATGAGGGATATTGCTGCACCCAAAAAGAAAAAGAAACCCGAAGCCAGGGCCAAAAAAGAGCCGCCGAAAGAGAAAGGGAAGCCTGCGGCCAGGGCCGGAAAGAAAGCCTCCGCCAAAACAGTTGAGGCTAAAACAACGCCGGAGAAAAAAGTAAAAAAGAAGGCCGAGGCTAAAGAAGAAGCCAGGAAGCCTCCAGTCAAAGCGAAAACCGAAGCCGAAGCGAAGGTGAAGGAACCACCGAGCGAGGCTAAAGAAGAGACCGAAACAGAGGTCAGGATAGAAGCCGAACGCGAACCTGCTCCTCTGGAGGTCAAGGAGAAAGAACCGATAAGAAAGACCGTTGAAGCGCCTGTCGCCGCCGCAGTGGAAGAGCTTCCCGAGGAAGCCGCAGAGCGTGCGATGGTTCTGGAGGAGGCCATCACCGTCAAAGAACTGGCCGAAAAGCTGGACATTAAGAGCAACGAGACTATCGCCACTTTGATGCAAATGGGGATCATGGCAAACATCAACCAGGTCCTCGATTTCGATACAGCCAGGCAGGTCGTCGAAAAGTTTGGTATCCAGGCGACCATGGCAGGCGAGGAAATCGAAGAAGAAACGGTGGCGGAGGTGGAAGAAAACCTCGAACCCAGGCCGCCGGTGGTTACCGTCATGGGACACGTTGATCATGGCAAGACCCGCCTCCTGGACGCCATAAGAGAGACCAAAGTGGTGGAAAAAGAGATGGGCGGCATTACTCAACACATAGGCGCTTCAGTAGTTGAAATGGACGATGCCAGGATAGTGTTCCTGGATACCCCCGGACACGAAGCCTTCACCACCATGAGAGCGCGCGGAGCCCAGGTAACCGACATAGTCGTCCTGGTAGTAGCCGCAGATGACGGTGTGATGCCTCAGACCAGAGAAGCCATAGCCCATGCCAGAGCCGCAGACGTGCCCATAGTGGTGGCTATAAACAAGATAGATAAACCAGAAGCCAGACCGGATCGAGTCAAACAGCAGCTCGCCGAACAGGGCCTGATGCCCGAGGAATGGGGCGGAGAGACCATCTTCTGTGAGGTCTCGGCCAAAGAGAAGACAGGCATAGACAGTCTGCTCGAGATGATCCTGCTTCAGGCCGAAATAATGGAGCTCAAGGCCAATCCCCATCGCCAGGCCCGCGGCACAATAATAGAGGCTAAACTGGATAAGG